>JAQUOK010000124.1 GCA_028717165.1 Victivallaceae bacterium
GATTATTCCGGAGCCAATGCGGCAACAGTGATACAAGCGGCGATTAATAATCTCAGCGGACCCGGAAGTATTTATCTGGATAGCGCCGGAACGTTCACGATAACAAGCAAAATAACTGCCGAAGACGGTCAATGTATATTTTCCAACGGAGCTTTGCTTGACGTATCTGGTCTTAACGATACAGTATTTGAGTTCTCTGCACAGCGTTCCGGAAATAATCAACAGCTTACCGGTATATGGGGGTTTAAAGTCCAAGGAAATATAGAGAACAGTGATTTGCTGCTCTTTAAAGCAACGAATATTAATTATTCTGTAGTGGTACGCGATATCTTTTGCCATTCCGTACCGAATGTAATTCATTTGGTCGGTTCCTGTTTCATGTCCCATATTGAGAACGTGCACAGTCTTTACTCGGAATCGGGAACTTTCATAAAGTTAGAGAAAGCGAATGAAGCCTGCGGGCCCAACGGTACGCAAATAACAAATTGTTCTGCGGAACCCCAAATCACCCCATATCCCGAGTATTCTCTATATGTTAAAGATGCCGGCAGCATAAAAGTAGATGGCTTTTATACGGAAGGGGTTTTTGATACAGGTTGCTATTTCGAGAACAGCAGCTTCACCCTGACCAATTCAAAGTTTTCAGGCAACTCATATTTTGTGGTTAAGAATGTAGACAGTGCCGCCATAACGAAATCCATATTTAACACCTGTAAAATCTCCATCCAGGGAACAAATGAAGTTATTAAGATATCCGATAACCTGCGTTTGAGGCACAGCAACAGTAGTTGTATAACGGTTGAAGCTTCATCTACTACAACTGTACTCGACATCGCAAATAATAATTTTGAAACCGCCTCCGGACAAACGGCTATAACCATAGTTAACGGTACTACTGTTATTAGCTGCCTGGATATTTCCCACAATGTTTTCCGTTCAGAAGAGGCTCCTGATCAGGCCGGAACGGCCATAATGCACGGCGGCGGTACGCCGAGCATCAACAATGCAAAACTTATCGCTAATACATTTGAATATTTAACCGGGACATATATAGTTTACCTGCCGGCAACTCAAGTCAGTGCCACCAATAATATTTTCAAAAATGTAACGGCAACTAGTTATATTCTTCTCATCGGATCGGGACAGACCAAAAGAACCAGTGATAATATTTTTGTGTCAATATCTGGTACATTAATGGATTATCGGGGGCTGAACTGCAGCGCTGAAACTTTCAGTGGTGACGGCTCAACCACCTCGTTCAGCTTTGCTCACGGTCTGGCAGCCACTCCGACGCATGTGGAAATTACCCCGACTTCGGCGGATGCGGCAGCTAATTTCTATTGGAGTGCAAACGGAACTAATATTATCATAAATTACCTTACAGCTCCTCCCGCCGGAACGAATAACGTAAAATTTACTTGGCGGGCCTGAATAGATTAAGATGCCGGTTATTGTAGTGCCGCCATTGAAAAAATGGGGACATTAGAATATTTATATATTAAGCTTTAAAATGGATAAATTTAACCCAATTCAATTAATAAGGAGAAAAGAGAAAATGCAATTTAATGAACAATACAGGAGCACATGCTGGTGGCTTACTTGGAAGGATTTAGCTTGGCCGGACGAGGATGTGACTGATGATATAAGACGGCGTGCAGACTCGGCTGCGCAGACCGGAATTAATTGTGCGTTGATAATGGGAGCGCATTTTCGCTGGGACTTTATGCCGTTGTGGATGAATCTGCATGATATGATATCATTCATTGGAGACCAGCTTCATCAACGTAATATCCTGCTCTTCGATCATCATTCAGCGGTTTTAACGCATCGTTATTCAAATCAGGAAGAAGCTAAGGCAATGCGTCTTTATAACCGGCACCATGTATCGTTTGCGCCAAGTCGCGATATAGCTTCGGAGTGGACTTATAAAGGGCAAAAACTTGATGACTGGCGGATGATTGATTTAGTTACGGGCAAACCGGTTTTTCTGAACAGGTATACAGCTGAACAATTTTGTATGAATAATCCCGATTTCAAAAATGCATATTACGATTATGTGAAAAAACTTCTGGCGGAAACTAACATTGACGGCCTTATGTGTGATGACGGGATATTCTATTCCGGCTGGACAAGTTGCGGATGTAAATGGTGCAGGGAAAAGTTCAGACTGGAATATGGACATGAATTGCCGGCGGTAACAGATACTTCATTCTGGGGAAATTACCGGAACGAAGGGTTTAAGGATTGGATAGAAATGCGCTTTAAAACTACCGGAGAATTTCTCGATGGGGTAAGAAAGGTTACGGGCGATGATTTTCATTTAATGTCCTGTTGTTCAAGCAGTGCTTCCGCAGCCCTGCCTCGTCACGGGATGACGTACCAGGAATTTATCAAACCATGTAACCATATTATGCTTGAGATGGGTTTCGTTCCAGCCCCGGACGGAAACTGGTACAGGGCGTTTCCTGAACAGATGCTTCATTTAGGAATAGGGCGCGAAAACAATGCTTTCTGTTTAGGGTTAGGGTATGGATTTACCGAGCCAATAGCTGATTTTGTTTGGGCATTTAATAAATTTCTCGGTTCCGGAACCTGGTTCAGTACGGTGAAAGGACGCCTCGGTTTACCTGATTCTAAAATGCTTTCCCTAAAAGATGATACGGAACTTTGCGGAAACGGCTTTAACTGGGAAAAAACCCATCTTTCAGTATTTGATGCGGTTCCGGATTCAGAGCTTGCGGTCTTCTTTTCCAGATGGTCAAGAGATTTTTACAGTATGACGGATAAAGACTATACTGACGATTACAGTGCAACCTGTCTCGATCTTTTAGAAAATAACCTTACTTTCGACGTTGTTACGACTATTCCCCAGGCATCTGAATACAGGGTACTTATATTAAGCAGTGCAAGTTGCCTGGACGAAACAGAGCGTTCAGCGTTGAATAAATACCTGAAGGAAGGCGGAATTATTATTGCAAGCGGCCCCCTGGGATGTTATGACAAAAGAGGAAATAAAACCGTCAAGCCATGGCTTGAACAGTTTGATATCACTTGTAAGATCAATGAGCCTGAACGTATAGCTTCTTTCCCTCCCGGCAGCAAGCAGGAAGATATTGCTCCGGCATGTAATGGAACTTTTAAAGGAGCGGAAGTGGACAACAATGAATGGATTGAAATAATAAACAACGGAGGAAAGCTTTTATGGTCACCGGCAAGGATACAGAATTCGGCAAAGGATTTAGCGCTTGCTGAACATATTCGCCGGTTCATGTCAGAAGAAATTGTATTTCCCGCCGATACGGGCTGGAAATTCCGTCTTTTCCGAAAAGGATCTTCACGGATAATTCATGGATTGGCCGGGAATTTTGTCCTCACTTATATGGATGAACTTGAAAAAGAGCGCAAAGGCAACAAGGAACGCAGATTAATAGACTCTATCCGAAAAAGCAAAGATGTTTCTTCTGCGTTTTCACTGCAATTAAGAGCAGATTATAAAAATATTAATTTTTATGCCCCGCTTACCGGAGTGAAGAAAAAAATTCCAGTGAATAATGGTTTGATCAGCATTAAACTTGATGAGGAAACTTATTATTTTATTCTGGAAGCAGAATCAGGGAGCCAAAACTGAAATATACAAAATAATTATCTGCGCTGGGGGAAGAAAAATCTTTGGCGGAAGATTTTTTCTCTCCCCGCACGCGCTTCTCATCGTATTGCAGAGTACTATAAATTAACTGAATTTTTCAAAATATTCAGGTTTTGCCAACTGGACAGGATGAATATCCTGAAAAGTCCGCTGTGGTTATTTTTGCCGGAGTAATTTTCAGAGGTTTTTACAAAGATTTAGGATGAAAATATGCAGAAAATGATTTCAATAGAGAATTTCGGGAATAAAGCCGATTTTGGTTATGATACGACACTTGCAGTTTTTCAAGCTGTTTCGATGAGTAGAAAATATCCTGCCGCAACGCTCTCTTTCCCTGAAGGGGAATATAATTTCAGAGCTGACTATGCGTATGAAGATTACTATTTCATTTCAAATAATGGCGCCGGTCTGAAACGCAGTGTTTTTTCTATTTTCGATTGCACTAACCTTACGATTGATGGACAAAACTCTCTGTTTGTTTTTCATGGTTTGGTCAGTCCTTTCATAATAGATATATCGAGAAATATAGCGCTCAAAAACATTATTATTGATTACGAAAAACCTATTTGCAGTCAAGGGACAGTCATTGACGCCAGTGCCAATCATATTGATTTATCTGTTACTGAAGAATATTCTTATCGTATTGACGGTAAAAAGCTGATTCTGCTTGGCGATGGCTGGGAATTTCCGCTTTGGTCCATTATGGAATTCGATGCAATTGAAAAAAAACCTGTTTTCGGAAGCGGTGATTGCTGTGGGGGATCTGATCTGTCAGAATTGCTTGTAGAGAAACTCCAGGATGGCGTTTTACGTTTAAAGTTTCCTGTTAGAAAAATACCCGCGGCCGGAAACCTGATATTGTTACGTCCTTATCTAAGAACTAATCCTGGAATATTCATTAAGAACAGCATAAACATAAATATTACAAATGTTAAAATATATCATGCTTTGGCAATGGGGGTAGTCGCGCAGAAATCGGAAAATATTAATCTCGAAAAATTAAATACCATGTTGAAGCCGGACAGCACAAGAGTTTTTTCTGCGGCGGGAGATGCTGTGCAAATCGTAAACTGTCGAGGCGCGATAAAAATAGATGGCTGCTTATTTGAAAATCAGACTGATGATCCGATCAATATACATGGTATCTATGCATCTATTTTTAAAATAGTATCAGAAAATACAATTATTTTGAAGTTTATGCAGTTTCAACAGGAAGGGGTAAAAATTATTGCGGAAAAGGATGAAATCAAATTTTTGGATAAGGAGACTCTCCTTCCGTATCTGGAAGCCAGGGTAAAACATGTTGTATATTTGAATAAGTCATTTTTTTTGATTGAGACCTGTGAAAATATCAGTCAGTTTATAAAGGAACGTGATCTGGTAGAAAATATTTCTGACCAGCCGGAAGTTGAAATTTCCAACTGTATATTAAGAAACAACCGCGCCCGAGGAATTCTTATAAGTACTGGAGGCCGGGTAGACATAAGAAGCAATATTATTAGTGTTCCTGGAGCCGGTATAAAAATATCAGGAGATGCCGATTTCTGGTATGAATCGGGTGCAGTTAAAAATGTGCATATAAGCAGTAATCTTTTTCTCAACTGCAATTATGTAGCTGCTTGGGGCAAAGCTATAATTGACATTGACCCGGAAATTAAGGACCCTGAGAAGTTGCCGGAATGTTATCATAGAAATATTCTCATAGAAAATAATATATTCCAAACATTTGATACGAATATTATCTATGCGCGTTCTGTGGATGGCTTGATATTCAGAAATAATAAAATTGATAAAACAGATACTTATCCGAGATACCATAAAGAGCGATATACAATAAAAGCGGAAGGATGTAAAAATATTGTTGTGAATGGAAATTTATTTGATGATGCGTTTGACCCCACAAGCTGAGACCGGCAAAGGTTTTTTATCCGGTCAATTCAGTAATACGCCGGTTAATTCGTTCCCGCAGCCCCAGCAGCCAGGCGGCGGAATGCGGATAGGCGGTCATCTTCAGTTCATAATCCAAACCGGCATGGATAAAGGTCAGGGTTTCATCCCGCCCCTGAAGTTCCTCAAGCCTGCGCAGGGCCCGCAAATCCTGCAACGCTTCGAACATAACTTCATTGCGGATTGAATCAATCGGGCCGTTTTTACCGGGATAAACCATGAAAGCATCACCGGAAGCAAAAGCCCGTCCGGCATCCGTGCTTTTAAACGGATCAAGTTTCTGGTTTACGGAATACCGGCTGTACCAGAAATTGAATCCCCATTGCAGAAAACCGTAAATATCATATTTATACATCAATATACCCAGAACCCGGTTGCGATATGACGGGAAATTGAAAAGACGGTTCGGAACTTTTTCACGGTGTCCGTTACAGTAATAAGTCCAAAGCGGCCTGACTCCGGCTTCAACAAAAGGTTCGATACAGATAATGCCGGGAATGGGATTCAGGACACTGCCTTTCCGGTAAAATTCGATATTCGAAACGGCATCTATAACCGGCGCACCAGCCGCAAGTTCCCTGATCAGTTCCGCACCGGCATGATAGTTTTCCCAGTCCCGCAGTTCGGGTTCATCGGACACGTGATAGAAACATCTCTCCCTGACGCCTCCGGTATCCAGAAACGCCAGAAGCCGGGGAAACAACTGCCGGAGGAACGAAACATATTCTTCAGAACGAGAGGCAGTATGCCAGCCGAATAATTTTTTGTTTCTGCCGTTCTCACGGACAATGATTTTCGGACAGAAGGCCGCGCCCCACTGGGTAAACGGGTGCGCCATTTCGAAATACTCCACTCCGTTTTTCAAACCCAGATCTATCCAGCGTCCCAGTCTGCTGAAATCGAATTTGTACGTATTCCCGGTTTTTTCTATGTCCAGCAATTGTACGGTCGGGCGTTCGCCCCCCGCCAGGGTATCCAGCGGCGGCGTCCAAAGCGGCGTCAGAAGCATATTTATGCCGTGCCTGACAAAATTACTGATGTATTTGTCCAGCAGCGCCCAATGCGCTTCGCTCCAGCACTTCATTTTATAGAAGGAAGAAATGCAGTCGGTATGGAACCATTCGGTGTGGATGAGTTTCTGTTCCGGCAGAAGCGCCGGCAGGATGTCAAGTTCGACGGTTACCACCGCCTCAAGCCGTTCATCCGTATATATCGCCGAAGCATTTGCTTTACAAATTATGTTTTTCCTGCCGGTCGCTTCGTCAGCGGCAACCCGCAAGGTTATCCAGACCGTACGCCACTGGTCAGGAGGTATTTTGATTTTCCCGCTGATCGGCAGCAGCGGGTCCGGATACAGGCCGGGAACGGTGCGCAAAAGGTCCGGCTCTTCGGATTGTTCTTCCGCCGGAAGCTCGCAGGGCGCCAGTGCGGTTTCCCGGATTTCGGCGGCACTGTTTAACGGCGAATTGATTTTTACCGCCAGGTCAAACGGCAAATCGCACCAATAAGCCAGTTGAAAGGAAAACACTTCCCCGCGCAGGGCGCTTGCTTTTTCCAGAAGCGGGGCGGACAACGGTTCATCGGCAAATACCTTTTCCAGCGAACTGACCGGCTGCAATTCAAATTTCACGACTTTCCCTCCCGCCGGAACTCGCGCAAATAGCGAAGCAACTCATTGAGCTTACAGGTCGCAAGACAACAGTATTTATCGGCAGCTCCGTAATAAATAAAGACGGTGTCGCCAACGATGACATTGCCGGTAGGGAAAACACATTTTCCAAAAAGCCCGTTAAGTTCATAATCATGTTCCGGCTCCATTATGAAAAACGGCGGGGCGGATAATATCGTTCGCGGGTCGTGTTTGTCCAGGAGCAGAACGCCGACCCGGTAGATATTGTCTTTGACGCCGTGATAAAACATGACCCAGCCTTCCCCGGTAGGCAAAGGCGGACCGGCGCCGCCGACTTTTTCGCACCAGTCAAATTCCCCCCCTTTAAATAAAAGCTGCCCGTCATCCCAGGTCAGCAAATCGTCGGAATAAGCTATCCATATCGACGGATATTTACAGCCGCCGGATCCGCCTGCGAGTCTTTTGGAGCGGTGGAGCATTACATATTGCCCGTTAACCTTTTCGGGGAAGAA
>JAQUOK010000125.1 GCA_028717165.1 Victivallaceae bacterium
GATATTCGCGGTTATCACCTTGTATTGCTGGCGAAGGATATAAGCGGTTATCACAGTTTGTGTAAATTGATGAGCGAGGCGGCTATAAACGGTTTTTTCTATAAACCGCGCGTCGATAAGGAACTGCTGGCGAAATACAGTCGCGGCCTGTTGGCTTTCAGCGCTTGCGTGGGCGGTGAAATACCGCGGGCGATTCTGAATAATGATACTGCGCAGGCCGAAAAAACGATTGGGGAATATGCGGATATTTTCGGCAGGGACAATTTTTATCTGGAAGTAATGGACCATGGCCTGCGTGAAGAAAAAATCGCTAACCGCGGCCTGGTTGAATTGTCGAAAAAAATGAATCTGCCGCTGGTCGCCACGAATGACGTGCATTATCTGCGCAAGGAACACGCCAAGGCTCATGAGATAATGCTTTGCATCCAGACCGGCTCCAAGCTGGACGACCCGAAACGTTTCCGGTTTTCCGGGCCGGACTATTATTTTAAAAGCCCTGAGGAAATGAAAGAAATATTCCGGGAAATACCTGAGGCGGTAACTAATACCGTCGATATTGCCGGGCGCTGCGGAATCGAGTTCAAATTTGCTCCCGAAGTAAACCACTATCCGGTTTACGAGATCAGCGCGCCGGGTATAAGCGAGAAGGAATTTCTGCGCAATATCTGTTGTGAGAACATGACCGACAGATACGGGTTTGACCCGCGGAAACTTGAGGCTCCGGACGCAAGACAGCAGAAGATCATTGACCGTATGGATTATGAACTTGAAGTTATCGATAACTCGAAATACTGCAGTTATTTTCTGGTTGTCGCCGATTTTATCAAATATGCCCGGGAACAGAAAATCCCGGTAGGCCCCGGACGCGGTTCGGGCGCCGGAAGCGTGGTGGCTTACCTTACCTATATAACCAACCTTGACCCGCTTAAATACAAACTGCTTTTCGAGCGTTTCCTGAACCCGGAACGCGTCAGTCCGCCTGATTTTGACATTGACTTTTGTGAAAAACGCCGTTCGGAGGTTATTGATTACGTGCGCAATAAATACGGACAGGAAAGCGTATCGCAGATCGGTACCTACGGAACTTTGAAAGCCAAAGCGGTGGTTAAGGACGTGGCGCGGGTTCTCGGACACAGTTTTGAGGAAGGCGACCGCATTACCAAACTTATTCCGTCGGACCCGAAGATAACCCTCAAGAAGGCCGTCGAGGAATCGCCGGATCTGCGCAAACTTCTCGAATCCGAGTCCTATGTCCAGGAAATATTCAAATATGCCGAAGTCCTGGAAGGGATCAACCGGCAGATGGGCATTCATGCCGCCGGGGTTATTATCGGCGACCAGCGCCTTGACAACCTCGTACCTCTGACCCGCGGCGCCAAAGGTGAAATAATAACCTCCTTTCCGGCGGTTCCATGTGAAGAACTCGGCCTGTTGAAAATGGACTTTCTGGGACTGAAAACCCTGACGGTTATCCAGGCCGCCGTAGACAATATAAAGCAGACCCGCGGTATCGAACTGGATATGAATAAAATACCGCTGGATGACCATAAAACTTTTACTTTGCTGAACCGCGGCGATACGGTGTCGGTATTCCAGCTTGAGTCTGCCGGCATGCAGAATCTCTGCCGCCAGTTCGGCGTCGAAACTCTGGAGCATATTATCGCCTTGATCGCGATTTACCGCCCCGGCCCGATGCAGTTCATACCGGATTTCATTGCGCGTAAAAAAGGCGAAGCGCCGATCGAATACGACCACCCGAAAATGGCGGAACTGCTCAAGGAAACTTACGGCATCATGCTTTATCAGGAACAGATCATGGAAGTGGTGCAGGTGCTGGCCGGTTTCAGCCTCGGCGGCGCCGACATTCTGCGCCGGGCGATCGGCAAGAAAAAAGTCGACGTCCTCGCCGAACAGAAGGAAAAATTCGTCAGGGGCTGCGCCGAACATAATCAGATAGACGAAAGAACCTCGAATGAAATCTGGGAAAAGATCGGCAAATTCGCCGGTTACGGGTTTAATAAATCCCACAGCGCGGCCTATGCGGTAATAGCCTACCAGACGGCTTATCTGAAGGCGAACTATCCGGTCGAATTCATGGCGGCGGTGCTTTCCGCCGAAATCGATAACGCCGATAAAATCGCTTTCCTGATGAACGAATGCCGGGAAATGGGAATAAACGTCCTGCCTCCGGACGTCAATACCAGCGGCATCAGCTTTACGGTTGACGGCGATTCAATCCGTTTCGGGCTGGGAGCGGTCAAGGGGTGCGGGGAAGCCGCGGCCGGTAAAATTATCGAGGCGCGCAAAGACGGCAAATTCAGTAATTTCCTTGATTTCTGTGAACGCTGCGGCGAAGCGATGAATGCCCGGGTAATAGAACATTTTGCCAAGGCGGGAGCTTTTGATACGTTCAGCCTGCGCCGTTCGCAGATACTGGCGGTGGCCGACGCTACCATGGGGTATGCCGCAGCGAGAGTAAAGGACCGTTTGGCCGGGCAGGGATCGCTGTTTGACATGCTCGATGATTCCGAACAGGATGAAATCTGTTCGATACCCGTGCCGGATATCCCGGAATTTGACGAGAACGAAATACTCAAATATGAGAAGGAACTGCTCGGTTTTTACGTAACCGGACATCCGCTGGGCAAATATTGCGAGATGGTCGAAATTTATTCGACGGTAAAACTTATGAACCTGGATGACCTGGACGATAACGTCGGGGTCAGGGTCGGCGGGGTTGTGAAAAGCTATTCCAGACGCTACGGCAAAAAATCGGGAAAACCCTTCGGAGTCCTTGATTTCGAAGATCTGGAAACTTCCTGTGAAGCGATGGTTTACGCTTCCGGCCTGGAACAACTCGAAAATGACCGGGTTGAACTGGAACCGGATATGCCGGTGCTGGTCGAAGCCCTGACGCGCAAAAATCAGGAAACCGGGCTGGTCGGCCTTATTGTTGAAAAAATTGTTCCGATGGCGCAGGTCATGAGCAGATATACCGAGGAAATTCATATACATTTTTTCGAAGGCTCAAATACTTCCGACGACCTGAAAAATTTATTGGAAGTATGCAAAAGACATCCCGGCGATACTACGGTTATCCTGTGTATCTCCTGTGTCGATGACAAATATGTATTCATCGAAGCCGGTCCCGGCTGCCGGGTGACGGTGACGAACGAACTTCTGGACGAAATCCGGCAGGTTTTGGGAGAAAAGCGTTTCCGGCTCAAAGCCAATGACCTTGTTCCCGAAGCGAAACGCCAGTTCAAATTCAGAAAAAAAGAAGTTAAGACAGCGTAAAAAATTGAACATCGAATGAATTTAAAATCTTGAATTTGACAGAATCATTGGTGGCAGAATCATTTTTTTATAAAGTTGATTTTCATTAACTTTGCTTCGTGAGAAGCAAAATCATTCGATGTTCGATGTTGGATGTTCGATGTTCAAAATATAAATAGGGATACAGCATGCCTGAATACAAGGAACCTTTATTCCGGCCTCCGGCGGAGGCGGACAGCCTGATCTTTCAGGTGGCTTACGGCTGTCCGCATAATACCTGCCGTTTTTGCGGCATGTATAAAGGCGTCCGTTATTCTCTGCGCGGCATGGAGGAGGCTTTGGCAGAATTTATCAAAAGCGCCGAATATTACCCGGAAGCCCGGCGGATATTTCTCGCGGACGGCGACGTTATGCTGTTGCCTTTCGCGATGCTGAAAACTTATCTTGTCGCCCTGAATTCGCTTTTCCCCCGTTTGACCCGGGTTAACGTCTATGCCAACGGCAGTTCCATTCTGGACAAAAGCGATGAAGAGCTTGCCGAACTGAAAAAACTTAGATTGAATACCCTTTATCTCGGCCTCGAAACCGGCAGCCCAAAAATCCTCGAACTCGTCAACAAGGGCGAAAAAGTAAACGTCATGATCGAGGCGGTCAAACGGGCTCAGCAACACGGCTTGCGCTGTTCGGTGATGTTTTTACTGGGCTTGGGCGGCAAAGAATATTCGGCGGAACACGTTCGGCTGACTGCTGCCGCCCTTAATGAAATGCAGCCTATCCTTCTGTCGGCGCTGCGTTTTGTCGAGGTGCCCAATACCAGAATGTTTGACGGCTTCAAAACCGTTTCCGAATACGAGGCGGTCAAAGAATTAAGGGACATTATCGCCGGACTTGAACTTAGAAAAACAATCTTCCGCGCCAATCACCGTTCCAATCCGATACCTTTGGAAGGGCGCTTCCCGAACAATAAACAGGATCTGCTTGACCTGCTGGATGCTCAACTTGCGAGTGGAGAACTGGATAAGAACGGCCCCGGTATGACGCCGTTGTTTCTTTGACAGTTATGAGTTGTGAGTTGCCGGTCTGACGACCGGCGTTCCCGGCGAGTTTGCTTCATGCAAATATCGTGTTTGTAGTACCGCCTTCAGTCGGAATAAATAACCGTATCAACACTTTAAAAATCCGGACATGGCGTTATATTAGTCGTTACTGGAGAAGTTTCTTTTGTCCATACTCTTCGTTAGTTTCAGATACGCGTACAACTGTACGCGTCGGCATGAAGCAAAATAGACTTTTTCAGTAATGACTACGGTAAATATCCCTTGCAGGGATTTAAATTTACAATCCGGTCAATCCAGTTTATCCTGTCCAAACAAAATATAAGACCAAGCAAAAATATAATATTGTTGTTTCGTTAACCCTGACAGGGTTATTCAACGTAGCCCACCGCAACGCGGTGGGTAAATATCACCATCAATTTCTGTTCCCTGAAGGGGCATTTCAATTATAATTCGTATTTTTAAGTTCCCTTTCAGGGAACATTCCAGGAACGATAATATTCCCAAGGCGTCGCCTTGGGCTACGTTGAATATCCCTTCCAGGGATAAATTTTCTTCTTCTACAACTTGGTATAAGATGAACTTAACCGGCTACGCGGACTTTTTAAGATTTAAGCGAGAAGGAAGTCAGTCGGTACGGCGGCATGAGTTGCAATTCCTTGCAAAAACATTTATCCTTCTGAAGGTTTCGAAATAACCGCCGGGCTGTCTGGTATCCAGGAGCATCTTTTTAATGACGAAATTCCTGAAGTTTTCCTTTTCGGAGTCTGCAAGGTATTTCAAAAAAGGAACGATACTCGGTTGATCTATCCAGCCGATCAGCGATTCTCTATCAGGGAATAAACGGTCGGCGTTTTCTCCCCATATTTCCATTTCCGGAAAAGATAAGGGTTTGACGATTTTTTCGTATTCTTCTATTTCCGGCATGTACCAGGGCCATTCAAAATCCCTGAAGTATTCTTTATATTCGTCCAGCATTATTGCCGTGCGGACGGTTTTGAAAAAATGGGCGCAGTTACCGGCGGCCGCAAAATTAAAACGGACAATTCCATTGTCGGACAGGATATTTTTCACGTTTTCCCATAATTTCCGGTGGTCTTTTATCCAGTGCAAAGCGGCGTTGGAAAAAATAACATCGAATTTACCGGGCAATTCCAGTTCATTTATATCCATTAACTTAAATTCCAGGTTGTTTTTTGCCTTCTGTTTTGCGGCATCGATCATTCCTTGTGAAGCATCGATACCCAGAACATAGCCGCCGGGCACGAGGCGGGAGAGGTTTACGCTGAGCTTGCCGTCGCCGCAGCCAAGATCGAGAATCCTTTCATTCCCGGAAAGTTTCAGTTCGGAGATTAATTTATTGCCCCATTCTTTCTGATGAGTAGAAACTCTTTCATATTTTGGGGCGTCAAATTCGTAAAGCATATTTTTTATCCGTAAAAAACTATAGTTACCGATATTTATAATTCAAACAGTATATGGGGAAATCATAAAATCAAAACCGGGTACAGTTTTTTTACTGGGTTTAACGCAAAAAAGTAATCGGTCGCCCATCCATTAAGGTTCCTGCCGAACGAAGTTTTTTTTAGGGTAAACCGATTACACGCCGTGTGCAAGTTTTTTTATTGTGCCTGCCGGGATACGGCTTGTTTTCGAATGCCGCCGCATTACACATTTCCTGGAGGGCGAGTGTCCTCACGAGCCGAAATACGTTAACCGTTTGCGGCTCGACCGAGTCTCGCCATTGAGTTTCCTCTCTGAGGCGAAAATGTCGAAAAAAAACTTGCACACGGCATGATTACTTTATTTAGTCGTTACTGAACCCGCTTTTAAATAATTGGAGTTCAGTCACTTATTTTATCAAACGCCGGTTTTTTATTGCAAGCTTTTCAGCTTGTTCTTATATTTTTCATAAAAAAGGTGCTTTAAAAATATTTTTCCCGATAAAAGCTTACAGTCTCTTTTGTCCATACTCTTCGTTAGTTTCAGCTTCGCGTACAACTGTACGCGTCGGCTTTACTGCCTCGATTATGAAGCAAAATAGACTTTTTCAGTAACGACTATTTAAAAGGTTTTTAAGCAGTTTTATTTTCGAGGTAATCGAACATTTTGCGGGAAAGCATATTGATTTGCGGAGTATCCGGCAAAAGTTCCGCTATCCGCTCATAGATTCTGCGTTTTTTGAATTCCAGCAGGGAGTGAGTAAAATTCAGGT
This sequence comes from Victivallaceae bacterium, assembly GCA_028717165.1. Lineage (GTDB taxonomy): Bacteria > Verrucomicrobiota > Lentisphaeria > Victivallales > Victivallaceae > JAHOYW01. Next base: position 6,547 of record JAQUOK010000125.1, read on the forward strand.
CGTATATCCATGCCAGCTGTGCGAGTTTGAAGTCGGTAAGGGTTCTGAAGTCGGCAATATTGGGATTTTCCCCTTTTTCCAGATGCGCCAGTACCGGGGGAGAAACGGCGTCGGATTCCTCAAGATGCAGGATAACGGCCGGATCCAGTTCGCTCCGGGAGTATTCGTTCAGCATTACCCGCATGATGTCGAGTTTGTCGGCATCGCGGACGGCCCGGACAGTCAGAAGGGTTTCTGCTTCAAGGTGCGGCGCCAGTTGGCGTTTGTTATGAAATTTTATGCCGGCAAGAATGATATTGCGGTCGTTTTCCGGCAGCGGCGAGAGCATGTTGTTTTTTAAAAGGACTTCATAACCGAAATCGCCGTGATCGATCGATCTTGAATCGACGAAAGTATTATACCGGCGTATTTGTTCAAAACGGCCTATGTCGTGGAAAAGCCCGGCGGTTTCAACCAGTATTGCCAGCCGCGGCGAAAAATTTTCCGCTTCCGCCAGATAGCGGCATTCCTGCTGTACCAGCAGGGAGTGCTCCGTTTTCAGCAGAACATTCTTATCAAATTCCGCTTTGCCGCTTAAAAAACCGTCAGTGTAAGTCGAAAACGCTTGTTCAAAGTCATTCAGAAGTTCTCTGGTATAATTCATTATGCATATCCTGTATGAAAAAACAATATATAGTTTACAGGTTCCGGGCGATTTATCAAACCGAATGAAGCAAATTGAAACCCGAATTGCACAATTGTGAGCAGACTTTGAAAAATTTTCTTTTTATGAATTTTGTTTTACCGGGATGCGGAGAGTAAAGGTACTTCCCTGTCCGAGTTCGCTTTCGACGCTGATGCTGCCGCCGTGGAGCTGGGCGATATGCTTGACTATCGCCAGTCCGAGCCCGGTGCCGCCGAGTTTCCGGCTGCGCGCTTTGTCTACCCGGTAAAAACGCTCGAAAAGCCGCGGCAGGTGTTCCCTGGCAATTCCGGGGCCGTTGTCTTTGACTTTGATTATCACGAATTCATCTTCCAAAGCGGCGGAAATTTCCACCCGGGATCCCGGTTCGCTGTATTTTATGGCGTTATCGGTCAGGTTGATCAGCGCCTGTTCCAGTAACTGACAGTCGCCCTCGATTTGGCAATCCTTGTCTTTCAGGAAGGTTTTGATCCGAATGTTTTTATTGGCGG
>JAQUOK010000126.1 GCA_028717165.1 Victivallaceae bacterium
TGCCGGGCTTAAACTATGGACAGCAAAAGATATCCGAACAGAGCCAGGAACTCTAAGCATGCCCAAAAAGGACACAATAAATAAAATTATCCCTTTTAGGGTCACCTTTTAAGCCACCCCTTTGAGGTGTGGTTGTTAATGCGCCGCTTAAAATATTCAAATTGATTTTGGATAATATAAACTATTCGCGCATCCTGAGCCGTCAGGCTCGGTTTTCAGCCGCTTCAAAATTAGAGCAACTGAGCATCTTTAATCGATATTATTCAGCTGATTTACAGGCAATCAGGCAAGTTGTTTGTAAAAAATGCGTTGTTAAATATTTCAACGGAATATATAATTATGTAAACGGGAATCGTGTACCTGTATGTTAGTTAATTTAATCAGAGAACCGACTTATGAAAAAGTTGAAATTCGGAATTATCGGAGTGGGCGTTATGGGGCCCAACCATTTGAACAGTATGAAGGAATGTACACTTGCGGAGCCGGCGGCCGTTTGCGATATAGACAAAGCGCGGGCCGATCTGATCGGCGGTGAAAACGGGCTTCCGGTTTTTTATGACGCCGAGGATCTGTACGCTTCCGGGAGTGCTGACGCGGTGCTGATCGTTACTCCGCATTATGCGCATACGCCGTTGGCGATAAGGGCTTTTGAATGCGGTTTGCATGTGATGTCCGATAAACCGGCGGCAGCCCATAAACGGGACGCCGAGAAAATGCTGGCGGCGCAGAAAGCCGCGCCCGGCCTGAAATACGGCGTCATGTATCAGCTCCGGACAATGGAAATTTACAAAAAAGTGAAACAGCTTATCAGCACTGGGGAACTGGGAAAACTCCAGCGTTTCAACTGGGCGGCGACGCATTGGCTGCGCACTCAGAAGTATTATGATAACGGCACCTGGCGTGCTACCTGGAAAGGCGAAGGCGGCGGCGTGCTTTTGAATCAATGTCCTCATCAGCTTGACCTGCTGCAATGGTTTTTCGGCATGCCGAAAATGATTAAAGCTTTCGGCGCCTGCGGCAAGTATCATGATATCGAAGTGGAGGATGACGTCAGCGCCTATATGGAATTCGAAAACGGCCTCAACGGCATGTTCATTGCTTCGACCGGGGAATTTCCGGGAACCAATCGACTTGAAATTCATGGTGACCGCGGCTGTCTGGTGCTGGAAGACAATAAACTGACTTTTAAGCGTACCGAGATTCCGGTATCCGAGTTTATAATGGACAGCCGAGATCACTTCGGCGTTCCGGCCTGCTGGAACATCGATATTCCGATTAAGGATAATTCTTTTTCCGCGACTAAGGTTATCGACGCTTTCGCCTCCGAAGCGTTGGGCGAAGGGAAAATGCTGGTTTCCGGTGAGGAAGGAATTAATCAGGTTGAATTGACTAATGCGATAATTTATTCTATAGTAAAGAGAGTTGAAGTAAAGCTGCCTCTGGACGGCATTGAGTACGAAAAAATGCTGTTGAACTTGATCGCCGAATCGGAAAAGAGGTTGAAATAAGGACGTTGAATGCGAAAATTATCCAAAGTAGATACTCTGAAACTTAAGATAATTGAGGATATCGGACTTGGTATCCTGAAACCGGGCGATAAGGTCTATTCGCGGCATCAGTTCATGCGGCGTTTTAAATGTTCGCGCGGCAGTATCGATAAAGCCGTGGCGGCGCTGGTCAGGGAAGGCTTCCTGCTTTCCAGGCAGGGAGCGGGTACTTTCGTTGCCGCCGGTAAAAGTGTCGCTTCTGAAACCGAACGCGTTTACCTGATCGGTGATTTCGGCAGGATAAACGCCTACAGTCAGATATTCCAGGCCGGCAGCCTTGCCGCGGAACTGCAGAAACGGACTAATTGTTTTTTATGCGCTAACAAGGACGTCAGTCTGTATCTGGAAAATATCAGCCGGGCCGGTACCGCGGTAATCTGGGATCACCCGCGTTATGATCAGATGATGGTCATGAATTATCTGCGCCGGACCGGGATCCGCCAGGTGCTGGTGCACAGGATATTCGGCGATTATGAATATATAACCATTGATTACGAAGCCGGGATTTCGGAAGGCCTGGACTGGCTGTTGGAGCAGGGCAGGGAACTTGCTTATTTCACCACCGCGACAGATACTTCGTTTCCGTATATTGCGGAGCGGCAGTTGTGTTTTTTCGAACTGGCGATCCGTAAAAATATGAAGATACCTTCGAACTGGTTCTTTAATGCTGTTGACCGGCACGAGGACTCCCTCGAAAAAGTTGAAGAACAGGCCTTGAAGCTTTTCAGAAGCAATAAGCGCCCGAAACTGATTTATGCCGACTGCTGCACTCATGCCGTTCCCATAATGGCGGTTGCACAGGCTTGCGGCTTAAAAGCGGGAAAAGACTTTCGGTTGCTGATTTTTGACTATGAGAATTTCCTGGCTAAAATACCCGGTACCGCCATGATCCTTCAGAATATGGAATCTTTCAATGACAATCTGGTCGAATGGGCCCTCAAACCCGCTTGTGTAATGAAACGGCGGATAAAACCGGAACTCGTTTTCGGAAAATGATTTTATTCTACAAGTAGCGAGCGCGACCTCGTGCCGCAACCTTTACGTTCAACTGCTCAATAGGGTTGAAATTTTTGTCACGGAGCAGGCTGCTCCTGTGACTTTTCTTCATGCCGCTGTTGGGCGGGCGGATCTTAACTGAGAAATCAAGTTCCGCTTTCGGGTCGTTCTCGACATATTGGTTGATATGGCGCCGTTCCCTGAGAGTTTCGAATGTCAGGCCGCCGGTGACGAAAACGCCTTCGTCATAGAGCAGGGCGTCGGAATAACCGTTCATGATAAAGCGGTAATCGAAATGATAGGTTGTACCTTGGGCGTCGCTCAGATCGGCCAGCAGGGTAGTAATGCAGTTTTGTTTTACGGTATTGTAGAAGCGCGGATGCTGCTGCAGTTCCGCCGCCCGCCTTACGATTTCAAGGAAAAGTTTTTTCAATAAGGGTTTTTTAATCCGTACCCGGTAGAGGTAAACCTGTTCTTTCCTGAAATTGGTCCGCAGCCGGAGCACGTCGCGTTCGTCGGCGAGTACGTAAATGAGTTCATACTGATTGAAGATTCCGCCCAGCAGCGACTGGGTTTGTTCCCTGGCCAGTCTGGTTTCGACCGATACGGCCAGATAAGTGCCGTTTTCAAAACCGAAGGTGAAAATCGTGTGGGCGATGGCTTTATTGCCGTCCCAGTAGGATAAAACATAATCCAATGTCCTGATCGTGCTGAGCTTGAAATTCCTGGAGTAATAACGCGGCGTGAAGTCGGTTACGCTGCGGTAGTCGAAATTGCGGATGTTGCCGATTTCAATTTCGCCGCCGTTCAGTTTTATTTCCGGAAGTTTGGCTACCGGAATTTTCCAGTCGCGGTTATTGGTTGGCGGGATTGACTGCTGCCAGACAGTTATCCCGAAAGTCAGCGCGGAAACTGTCAGGAAAGTCCGGCGGCGCGGTTTATGGATGATCAGGGCGGCCGGGGCGCTTACCGCGAAAAATATACTGACGGCGATTTTAAGCCAGAGCCTCGGCATGAGGAAATAGAGGGACGGGATCGCCCAGAAGTAAAGCAGCAGCGTGATAAGCGCCAGAATAAGGGAAAAAAAGTTTATGAACCATTTTCCGGTATACAGTCCCAGGGCTTTCAATAAGCGTGCCTGGCCGGCGGCCGGAGAAAAACGGCTTTGTTTCTTTGTCTTTGCCGGCGTTTTGTTCATTACAGTTCATTTCCCTTTACGTCTTACGCAACCGGGACGGTTGCGCAGCATTTAAATCAAAACCACCAGCTGAGCTGGTGGTATGCACCAGCCCTATAAGGGCATAAATACTATGTACATTTGTCATTTACAACCTCCAGAGATATTTCATAACGTGGTTAACAAACCAACGTTGATACAGCTCAGAAGGTTTTCCGCACTTGTATCTAAAGATTTTTTACTCTCACCGGCTAAGCCGGAGGAATTATTTACCCTAAAGGAAATTATTAAAAATTACTATAATCAGCGAAGTGGGCAATAGCAAGCGTTGAAAAGTTTGCGGCGCGGGCTAAAGTATCGGTGAATAAAGGAAATTTATATGGGTTTTACTCTGGAAAAAGTTGTTCCCTGGGGACGGTCGTTTGCCGAATATGTCGCAATGTTTGCTTTGACGGAAAGCGATCTGCGGAAAAGCATTCTCGGCTGCGGTGACGGCCCGGCCGCTTTTAATGCGGAATTGACGAAACGCGGCGGCAGAGTGGTTTCAGTTGATCCCGTTTACCGTTTTTCCGCCGATGAGATCAGGAGCAGGATTGCCGCGACTTATGACAAGGTTATCGAACAGACCGTAATCAATCGGAATGAATTTGTCTGGAAAAATATAAAAAGCGTTGAAGAACTCGCCCGCGTCAGAATGGCGGCGATGGAGAGCTTTCTTGAGGATTTCCCGAAAGGCGTCAGCAGATATATCGCCGCCGAACTGCCCTCGCTGCCTTTTAAAGACCGGGAATTTGAACTTGCCTTGTGTTCGCATTTTCTTTTTCTTTACAGCGAACAGTTTTCGGCGGAATTTCATGTCCGGGCCGTGGAAGAGCTTTGCCGGGTGGCGGATGAAGTCAGGATATTTCCGCTGCTTGAGCTCGGAGCAAGGAAATCACGGCATTTTGACCGCGTTGTCGCCGAATTGCGGCAGGCGGGTTACCGGTGCGTTATTGAGGAAGTTAATTACGAATTTCAAAAGGGCGGCAAGCAGATGCTGAAGGTAATTCTCTGACGGTCTCTAAAATATTTTTTCCGATAAAAGCTTTGTCCAACTGTACACGTCGGCTTTACTGCCTCGATTATGAAGCAAAATAGACTTTTTCAGTGACGACTACTTATATGCATAAGGCGAATACATGCACGCTTCACAAAATTTGAGACATTAACTATTTTTTATTTTCCTCCCCAGCCGTTTCTTTTGTTCCGCGTTGAAAACATAGCTGAACATGCAGAAACAGCAGATCCCGCCGAAAATATGCCAGAGAAAGTGGGTGCCCATAGGCAATTTTACTATTCCGCGGTTATCCAGCAGCCGGCAGCTTATCGCAAGGCCGAACGAAATAAGCGATATGACCAGCAGTTTCCAGCCTTCCGGGGTCTTGTGTATGCAATGCGGAACCAGCGGGACGACGACAATGGAAGCCAGTATGGTGTAGCCGAGTGATATGGACACGAAGTGCGGCAGGGGAATAAGGTGGAAAATAAAACGGTAAATTATAACCGGCAGCAGGGTAAAAGCTATTACCAGCATCCAGTTGCCGACCAGTTCGCGCCAGAAATATATGCTTGCCGTAAGTACTATGATCATTATCGGGATATAATCCATAAGCAGCCAGATATTGTTGCTGCGGGTAGCGTGATAAACAGTTCCCCCGAACCAGCCGATCAGCAGGATTATGAGGAAAATGACCATCATGGGAAATTTGATGTAGCTGAGTCTGGTTTTTACCGCGAAATAAATGAAGGTTGCGAGAAATACTAAATTGGTGAAAGTGCTCCAGGGTTCCACCGGGAACCGCGTCATATCGGTTTCCTGATAGATAGGGCCGTTGTCCCTGGGTTCGATTTTTATTATGCCTTGGTGAACAGCCATTCGTTTATAACTTTTTTAATGTTTGGCGATTTTATAAATCATATACGCTCCGCCCAACTGGTAAAACAGATTGGGGATCCATAAGAGGTATTGCGGGTAAAGTTTGGGAAAGGAGGTCAATGATTCACATAAAATTATGCTCAGAAAAAATATTCCCGCCAGTACCACGCTCAGGAAAAGCCCGACCGAGGTTTCCCGTCTCGAAGTGCGGATTGCCAGCGGCAGTCCCAGAAGCATGAACGCTATGGGAGCGAGGGCGAAAGCGATGCGCTGATTCAATTCGACTTCCAGATCGCAGGTTTCGCGTTTGAATTTCTTTTCGATCTTTATATATCCCAGCAATTCCTTAAGAGTCATGTATTTGTCGCGTTTGCCTATTTCCAGGCTGTTCATTTCCGTGCCGTAGTCGATGATGAATTCGATTTTTTTGTTGAAGGCGCGAACCGGGGGATTAGATTTTTTATCGACGATGTTGCAGTCAAAAAGGGCTATTGTCAGGGTTTTCAGGTTTTTGTCCACCAGCAGTTTGCCGTGGCTGGCGGTGATGTCGCGGATAACTTTGTCTTTTTCCCCTTTATGTTCGCCGACCGTGAAAATCTGGATATCCTTGATGACGTTTTCACCTTCCTTGTCGTCGATGTAGATGATACTGTCCTTGTATCTGATCCTGACTCCCGGTTCGAACATCGCCGAAGGATGGTCGATCGCGGTTTTGGCGGCGACCTGTCTGGCTGTCCCGAGCAGGGGAGGGCCGACCTGGACCTGGAGATAAAGACACAGGATCATCATCAGGAAAGAAACGATCATGATCGGTGAAACGATCTGCAGTACCGAGATTCCGCAGGCCCGCATGGCGGTAATTTCCGAGTCCGCCGACAGGCGTCCGAAAATAAGCATTATTGCGACCAGTACCGCCCAGGGGATAGTAAAGGTAAGCGCGATCGGGATCAGGCATATGGCGAATTCGAATACGCTTGAAAGCGGGAGGCCCTGGGTAACGAATTTGTTCAGGTCTTTGGCGACGTTTGCGCCCATCATGAAAAACGTGAGCAGCCCGATCGCCATTCCGAAAGTTACCAGAAATGATTTTAATATGTAAAAGTTTATGATTCTCATTATAACTCTGACTGAATATTATTTTACCCTTGACTCAAAATACTATGAATTCAGGGATAATCAAACCGCAGTTTGGAACAAAGGGCGAAAAAGCAGGTTTTTACCGCTCCGGTAAGCAGAAAAGAGCTTCTATCCGGCGCAGGATATCATCCGGTTCCGACATGCGTCCGACGCCCTCATCTCCGCAGGCGACGTGGCCGGAAGCCGGGCCGGCAAATTCAACGCCGCGTTCCTTGAGTATTGCGACGTTTGCCTGGACGGCGGCATTCCGCCACATTTTGGGGTTCATGGCGGGCGCCAGGAGTACTTTGCCGCTGTGAGTCAGAGCGTAAGTAGTCAGGGCGTCATCGGCGATGCCGTGGGTGAATTTACCGATAAAGTTGGCTGTACAGGGGGCGATGACCAGCAGGTCTGCGCGTTCTGCCAGAGCCACGTGTCCGGGACGCCAGTCAGGTTCGGCCCACAGACTGGTTATGACCGGATTCTGCGACAAGGTGAGAAAGGTGCGGGGGCGGACCAGTTCCTGTGCCGAGCTGGTCATGATTACATGGACGTCATAGGATTTCTGCGCCAGTTTGCTGCACAAATCGGCGGCCTTGTAAGCCGCAATGCCGCCGGTAACTCCAAGAACTATACATTTTTTAGACATGAAAGATATCCTCCGGCATTCTTTTGGTGCTTAATCTCAGGGTACGGATCAGATTTTTCATTTTTCCGACTGCCGCATCCAGTTTGTCGTTGACGATAAGATAATCATATTTTTTCCAGAAACTTATTTCGTATCCGGCTTTTGCCAGGCGTTGTTTTATTTGTTCTTCCGGATCCGAAGAACGGTTTCGCAGACGTTTTTCAAGTTCGGCCATTGAAGGCGGAACAATGAAAACGAATTCGCAGCATTTTCTCAGTACCGGATCCGTTTCGGCGGCCTGCCGGATCTGCATGGCGCCC
>JAQUOK010000127.1 GCA_028717165.1 Victivallaceae bacterium
GCGGTAACCGCAGCCTGCCAGGTGAGCCATGACTATTTTTACCCGGGGAAAGCGCCGGCCCAGAAACGCGATGTCGGACGGGTCTGATTCTTCCGGATATTTGGATACGCTTTTGTACCAACTGTGATGCAGCAGAGGAATTTCCAGTTCTTCAAGCTTTTTCATGATCGGCTCCAGGCGCTCGCTCCGGCAATTCAGCGCCACTTCGAGTTTGACGCCCTTAAAACCGTGCCCGGTTACGCAGCGGTCTATTTCCTGTAAAGTGAAATCGGGATCATGTGTCGGGTTTGCGAAACAGAATCCGTAGCATTCTTCAGGATATTTTTTCACTGTGGCGATGGTGTCGTCGTTTATTTCCCGTATCTGCCGTTCATCCGGACTATAGCCGAAACGTAATACCGCACCGAGGAAAATTACGGTCTGCACTCCGTTGCGGCCGGCTGCTTCCAGAAGCGACGGCGTAAGTTCCGGAGTCGTGTTATGAGTGTGAATGTCTATTATCATGATCGTTATTTGAAAAACCTTATGTTTATTATTATTATAATTCGGATTATAAATACTGGCAATAATTCAACAGGGCAAAACATAAATTATATTGGGCAAAGTCATGTTGATTTTCCGGTTTGCTGATTTATAATAATTTATTAAATTGTTAAAAAAAGGAACGGAACAATGGAATTCAGGGATTTTACCTCCAGATTCGGAAAAGAAATAATCTTGTCGAGGGTCAATTTTTTACCTGCTTCTCCGTTGTTATGCACTAATTTGCATTCTCATTTCAACGTGCTCCATATTACCTGTGTAAAAAAAGGTCGCGGCATATGCAGAGTCAAAGATAAGATATGGAAACTTGTTCCCGGTTCCGTTCATTTCGTCATGCCTGGAGAAATACACAGATATATTGCCGACAACAAAAATCCCTATCAGATTTATTTTCTGCATTTTACCTGGTACGGTACGGTTCCGAACGAATTGCCCAGGCAGTTGGTAATACCTGCGCATGCAAGAAAACGCCTGTACAAATATCTTCACGAACTGGCGGAGCTTTTTTTGAAACCGGAGGAAGCTTCCGCTTTGAGGAAATACGGACTTCTTGCCCTGTTTCTTGCCGACATCCTTAGCTTTGCGGATGAAGCGCGAACCGTTTCCATAAGCGATTATATTTCCGGCAGCAGCCAGGATGCGAAACTTAATTACGCGTTCGAACGGCTTTACGGCCCGCCTTTTCAGTTTCCCGGCATTGATGAGTTGGCTGAACATTGTGAAATGAGCCGGAGAAAATTTACGGCTTTATTTAAAAAAATAACCGGAATGAGCGTGCGGGAGTATTATTTAAGAAATGTCATGACCTATGCTGCAATGATGCTGGAAAGCAAGGAATTCAGTATAAAAGCCATGGCTTCCCAGTGCGGTTATGCGAATTCCCAGAACTTTCTTCATGCATATAAGAAATACCGTCTGAAAAACAAATGAAAAGTTTACCATTCGCCAAAAAGTTTTTCAGTAACAACTGCTTACTCAGCCGTTTTGAAGCCAGTATTTAAGCTCGGCAGCTTTTTTACCAAGTTCAACAGAATAGTTGTTATTTTTCTTAAAAAATAATTGCCTGGTAAAAGTTCCAATATAACGTTTCGCCAGGGTCGCAATTCTTTTCAGGTATAAAATATTCAGATTAATGAAGGTCAGATCACCCTTGCCGTACTTGTATTTCCCGTACAAGGCCATTCGGGGCGGATTAAGAAATAATCCTTTTGCAACAGTAGATTTACAGTATTTACTATTATAAAAGTAATATCCCAGTTTAAATCCATTGCTGTCAATCCCGGAACTGTTCAGAAATAAAAACTCCTTAAAGACCGCCATTGTATTTTTCGAAATATTTTCCGGTTTGATTAAGGCTAAAAAGCGGCTGTCAATATTTATCTTCAATAATGTTCTGATTAACTCTAAAGCAATATAAAGGCATTTTGAATCATTATATTCATCCTTGCATGTCAATAACTTCAAAGTATTCCAGTCGATCCGTCCGGTTTTAACAATTAAGAAAATATCATATAACCCCAGCAAACTATTATCCATACATCCATGCTGAATAAATTTATGGAGAGCAATATGTATAATCATATCTTCATATGACATCACTCTTGTTTTAAGGTTTCCTGTATTTATTGTTTTTGACCGGTTCCAGATCTCATCAGGATTTGTATTATAAGAGTCTGAAAAACAAGTATGCAGTTCAATAATCAGACTGTCTGCTTTTTTTAGCTGGGGATAATGCTGATAAAAGCCTTCTTTAAAAATATCTGCTTCTTCTGAGGATGCAATAATGCTTTTATATCCGTGTTTAATTAATAAATCAAAAGCTCTGTTCCCATCCTTATCCTTAACCAGAATATCAAAGTCGCACATTGCCCTGCAGATGGAATCTTCATAAACAGTATTTATCAGAGCTGCGCCTTTCAGTAAAATATGTTCAATGCCGTTGTTATTAAAAAGCCTGATTATATCTTTTAACTGTTTTTTCCTTTTAGCATTACTGACACATGCATTATAGCAGACATTTTTCATTTTTTCAGTTATGCTTTCAGGCAGTGCAATTCCGTTTCTTTTCAGTATATCGTAAACAATGATGCTTAATCCCTGATGGGCTGCAAAATCAAAAAGATCATACCATGTTTTATTATCAATATTCTCGAATTCAGAAATATCAATCTGTCCCGATAATACTTCAGTAATCAGTTTTTCCAGATTTGAGTCAAGCATAATTTAAAGCGTCCTTCATAATTTGAGCGGCTGTCAGAAGGCCTTATTAAGTGTTTCAGCCCTGGCATGGGCTGTTTTACAGAAAACATCAACAGGCTCATCAAGTTTCCCTGTTTCAAGATAACTGTGTGCCGGGCACCACATGCAGAGGTTGATAACTGGACATTTCCGGCATTTTTCGAGAAATTCTCTGCGGCCGGAAGTCATGCTTCTGACTTTCGGGACAAAATACTTCCATGCTTCAGTAAGCGAACCGGTTTTAAGGTCATAAATGCAGTCGGGATGCCAGAGCGAAGAACATAATCTGAAATAGCCGTCATAACTTACATTGAAACTTCCGTTCCCGGCGCCGCAGTGAAAAAGGTGATTGCAGTTGATATTGCAAAATTGCGGATTTATCAGCCGGTCACAGTCTTTTTCAAGTGATTGAAAACGCTCAGTATCTGATTTTTCAAGTAATACTATCTCTTCAGGAGAAAGCCTTTCGCTTTTTATTTCCTCATTTCTTTTTAAATTACCGTCAAACCTCAGATGCAGTTGCGGGTCGAAACGAAAATAATCTTTTGTATTTTTCCTGCAGAATTCTGCGATTTCAGGCAGTTCATGGACATTTGAGCGAAGAGCCATTGCTTTAAAACGTACTTTTACCCCGCTGTTCAGCAATAAATTCACCCCCCTTATGAATTTTTCAAAAGAGCCGGAAATACGGGTAACTTTTTCATAAGTTTCCTTTGTTACTCCGTAAACTGATATTTCTATATCCCGCGGAGGATATTTTTTAAAGAGTTCTATATGCTTTTCTTTAACCGGGACAGCATTTGTAAATACAGACAAAAAAAGCCCCTTTTTCTTCAAGGCAATATAGATATCTTCAAAATCATTCCTCAAAAGAGGTTCACCGCCGGTAATAAGACACCAGAAAGCGCCCAGGGCAACAGCTTCGTCTGCTATTTCCTTTATTTTATCGAAAGTAAGCTCTTTCCGGCCGGCTTCATTATCATTGGCCGGGAGGTTGATATAACAGTGTCTGCAGTTATTATTACATCTTGCAGTCAGTTCCAGATCAAAGGAAATAACATTTCTGTTTTCCCTCATCTTATTCCAGAGTGGAAATTCCGGCAATTTGCCGGATTTTATGTATGAATCAGACATTTTATAGTTCTTCTCAGTTTAAAGGGGAGAACCCTCCATAACATGAAAACGGACGGCAAAAGCTTTATTCCACTTAAAAAAGCGATAATATAACGCTCCCTTCCAAGCCCGAAACGGATTATCCGGCCGTCTCTTTCAATTTTGCTTACTATACCCAGAATGTCGCGTTCAGGCACTAACCTGTCAGAGCCTCCGCAGTTATCACCTTTGATCAAATAACCGTTTCCCTTTTTCTTTACAATCCGGTGTACCGTCAGCCTTTTCCTTTTACTGCAGGTGAAAGCGGCAACTTTGCCTTTTTCCGGGGGGACTTCAGGAAGAGGTGAAAGAGTAATGATGTCTCCTCCCATAATAAAGGGGGACATGCTGCAACCCAAAGCTTTCATTCTTGTTGAAGCTCCTTTCGCAGCGGCGGCGGAAATGATAACTACAAGCTCCTCATTGGAAAAGCCTGCCTCATTTTCAGCTTTTTCAATTTTCAACAATTATTTTCCTTTTCAGAAGCTCTTCTACTAACCCCGTAACATCATTTCTGATTTCTTCTGCCGAACCTTCAAATTCAACAGTAAGTTCGCTGATTACTTCTTCCAGTTTCTTTTTACCGTCAAGTTTATCCCAAACGGCTTTTCCGGTCTCGTTCAGGGAAAATATTTCATCTTCCAGGTCGCCGACGCCCGATGAAATCGGGATAATAATAAATTCTCCGTGGAGCTCTCTTGCCACTACGTCATCTTCTGCCGGGGCGTAAACCGCATTCAAGCTAACTGCTGCTTACATATTGGCCTCGTTTTTGTTTTTTTTTAGGGTTAGTTATCTATATTCAAACTTCTTCTACGAATTTTCTTATCCTTTCCTGCCAGTTTTCCACCGTCCAGGCTTTTTCTCCTTTTCCCAGTAATCCAAGGTATTCAGCCTGGGCGTGGGTTATATCACAGAAATATTGAACCGGAGTATCAAGCGTCCCATGCTCCGTCCAAGATTTGCCGGGACACTGTTCGCAAAGCCCTTTTAGAAAACATTTTGCGCAGCGTTCCATATAGCGGGGATTTTTCGCCTGCATTTTCCGGATATCGGCAAAACGTTCCGTCATAATGGTTTTAATAGACTGTTTTCTTAGGTCAAAAACGGTATCGGGATGCCTCAGTCCCATACAAAGCTGCAGTTTCCCGTAAGCATCTACGCAAGCGCTGCCTTTTCCCGCCCCGCACGAAAAGAGATTGTTTCCCGCCGGCCTCGTAAATTTGGCGCAAAACTGTTTTTTGTCCTTCATATATTCTTTTTTATCCCTGGTCAGGATGCTCAAACCTTCTTCCGGGGACAGCCTGAGAGCCTTTATTTGAGCGTTTCTTTTTTCAGAGTCTCTTCGGCCCCTTAAATCAAAGAACATGGAGTATGACGGCCCCCTGTCCATCCATGTGACGGTTGAAGCAAAATCTTCAAATTCCTTCAACTCCGTTTTGTTTGAAGGCAGGAGAGCGCCTTTTACGACAAAAGGGATATTGTTTGCCAAAAGGAGGTTGATCCCTTGCCATGCTTCTTCATAAGCCCCCTGGCGCCGTACCGCGGAATCATATGATCCTTTCGTCATGCCGTAGACGGTTATTTCTATTTTCTCTCCGGGCGGCATTTTGGCAAACAGTTCTACAAGGCGAAGGGTTATTAATCTTCCGTTCGTAAACAGTATTACTTTCATGCCGAGTTTTCTGGTAAAGATATACAGCTCTTCAAAGTCATCCCGCAAAAGCGGTTCGCCTCCGGTAAAACGCACCATCATACAGCCAAGGTCAGCTGCTTCAACCAGTATGTTCTTCAGTTCTTTTGTGGAAAGTTCTTTATCTCTTGCCGTTTTATCATGTTCAGCAAGATTGATACAGCAGTGGATACAATTATTGTTACATCTTTCCGTAAGCTCAATATCAAGTCTGCCAAGCAATGGTTTGGTATTTCTCCAAAGTGAAGCTTGATTTAGATTTTTTGTCACGACGTAAGATGATTTTTTTCCCATTTATTCTTTATTTTTATAAAATTTTACTCATGAGATAGTGATCTTCCCATGCACTTAATTTTGTTTCCGCCGCCGCGAGCGGTTTAATTCTAAAACCCAATTTGCGGTATAAGCTGATTGCGGCGGAATTATCCTTATGCACATAAAGAAATATTTCCGGCATATTTTTTCCATTGCCGCCCTGATAACCGTCCCGGTTAATCTTTCACCTGCCCTGAATCCGCGATACCATGGTTCCACCATCAGGGAATGGAGCCAGAATCCGGGGTGCCGATTGCAGCTTTCTTCCGTACGGTCAACCAGCTGAACAAATCCGATAACCCTGCCTCCCCCTTTTGGCAACAAAAATCACTACTTTAGGGTTATACGGGTATTTGAACCCGGTATTGGGACTTGACCAGTTATGGAATTCTAAAAGATCTTGTTCGGCTGCCTCAATTATTGTTATTTTGAATTGCAGGAGTTCGGCAACTTGAAAGCCCCTGTAATTTTCTCAGGGCAAAGAATGAATTTTTTTTAATCGTTAACGCGCTTATATCCATTGCTGCTTCTATTGCTTTCAACGGCGCGGAACCCGAAGACACTTCTATGACGTGCCATTGGTTTAATTAACCATTACGTTTCCCTGTAAATCCCGTTTAAATACGGTCAAACAGGGACTAAACCTCATTTCGGTATTTTTGCCGATTTCAAGCCGGACGCCAATGTTCCCGATTAATAGTCAGAAAATTACTCTAACTTTCTGTCCAGTCGTAACAGACGGTGGCACAATCTATTTTACACCCGTCATGCGCATTGCCTGGTGAAACATTCGGTTGTGTGTAATGCTTACAGATCTCTAAAACGCGTTCTTCAATTACACTTTTCGTGAGAACAAGCAACACTGGACGAGACCACAATTTTTTTAAGTTCATAATTAAGTTTTCTCCTGACTGCTTTATGCCCGGCGCTACGGGACATATTTTGTTTTTCATTCTTTATAGTTATAATTCAACTGAAGGAGGCAGATAAAAATTCTGCGGCTTCGATACGACATTCCTCATAGATTTATAATCAGTTTGTTTTTATCACCTCCTTCTATTTAACGTATTTGACAAACCCTTCCAGATACGCTACTTGTTCTTAATAACTTTTCAAGTTAAAATTGATGCTTTTAAAAGCAGTCAATCGGTCCTTTTAATAAACTTCTTTTCCAGAAGTTCCACTATCTTATTACTTTTGTCGCTTTTCAAAATATAGCATGGTATTTCAGCAGCTATGTTCTCAAGCAGATTAAGCGTTTTATTCCACCAGCCTTTGGTTACGAAAGGCTGTATCAGGGTTTCCAGCAGCCTTTTATTTATCTCTTTTCTCTCCTGCAGGGGAATAATCTCATTGGTTTGTGCTTTTTCAAGAAAAAATATTGCTTTCAACGGGGCCGAGCCCGAGGAGACTTCCGAAATATCTCCGTGGCTCCACGTCCCATATATCCTGTGTCCTTCAGGCCTCTTGCGGATAATTATCCTGTCATCGCACAGGATCTCCGCCTTTTCCATGAGTTTGGTACACATGGTGGATTTGCCGGCTTCTGAATGGCCTGCAAACAGCAAACCCTGGCCTGCAAAGCTAATTCCGCAGGAATGGAGATAACAGCCGTCTCTTTCGGCAAGAATATTCGCAATCAGTATCTGGTCTGACGGGAACATGGTTAATGAGCCAAAACCTCCTTTGAGGTAAGCCTCTTTTCGTACTTCGTCATTGTAGATTTTTACACTGGTATGGTCTTCATTAA
>JAQUOK010000128.1 GCA_028717165.1 Victivallaceae bacterium
AAAAAGGACACAATAAATAAAATTATCCCTTTTAGGGTCACCTTTTAAGCCACCCCTTTGAGGGGTGGTTGTTAACTGATACTGTCGTCAGCTTACTTGCCGCTCAATAATTTTTCCAGGTTTTCATACTCGAAATTTTCCGCTCTGGTGCGGAGATAAACGGCCGGACCGGGGGCCATGCCGCCGGAATCGATCAGACTGAGCAACTTATTTAAATCCCCGGTCGCAACCGCTTCCCGCATCTGGGCGACAAGCGTTTCCGGGAGCTTTTTGATTTCCGCAGTCATATCGGTGTTTGGCGGAGAAACGGTTGGGGATTCATCTTCCTCAGGGTAATATTCATACTTCAAATTGAGCAGTTCTTTCAGCTCGCCAAGCAGATCATCTTCAATATATGGTTTCTTAATGAAAGCATCCGCTCCGGCCTGTAAAGCCGCGGCGCGATTCTGGTTGAGGGCGCTTGCGGTTACGATAATTACAGGAACGTTTTTGCCTTCGGGCAGCGTCTTGATCCGGCGGGTTGCCATGAAACCGTCCGCCTTGGGCATGTGATAGTCCATGAGGATGGCGTCCGGTTTCTCTTTCCTGAACACTTCCACCGCTTCTTCCCCGTCGCGCGCCGAACAGGTCTTGAAGCCGACGGATTTCAGCAGTTCAAGTAAAAGTTCGAGGTTGGTGTCGTCATCGTCCGCGACCAGGATATTGTACTCTTTCTGGTTCGGCGCCAGGCCGGAAACGGATGACTTGTTTACGTCGAATTTCTTTTTGATATCCGCTCCGGAAACAATCTCGGTCCGGAAAGTAAAGATAAAATTACTGCCTTTACCCGGTTTGCTTTCCACAGTCAAATCACCGTCCATCATCCGGGCGAACTGCCGGCTTATCGGCATTCCCAGCCCGGTACCTTCGTGCCAATGCTCGCTGTCCGCCTGCTCAAACGGCGTAAATACCGCTTCAATATCCTCGCGGGAAATACCGCAGCCGGTATCTTCGACTTCTATATAGAGTTTGACTTTATTTTTTACATCCTGTTCCGGAGCTTTGCTTACCCGGAGAACGATGCCGCCTTTTGCGGTGAATTTAAGGGCATTGCTCAACATGTTCATGACGGCTTCCCGGAGTTTAGGCGCGTCGCCTTTTATAAAACGGGGGACATCGTCTTCCAGCGCCAGATCGAACTGCAGGCCTTTCGCGTCGCACCTGACCTTAAACATATTGAACAGGTCGTCGATCAGGCGGCGTAAATCCAGCGGTTCAGGCTGAAGAACTATATAGCCGGCTTCAATTTTCGACATTTCGAGGACATTGTTGATCAGCGCCAGCAGATGTTCGCCGCTGCGGTTTATCGTATTCAGGTATTTGGCCTGAGTGGAATTCAAGTCCGAATCGCGGCGCATAAGCTGCGAAAATCCCAGTATCGCGTTCATCGGCGTACGGATCTCGTGACTCATTTTCGACAGGAACATGCTCTTGGCTTTGTTGGCGGATTCCGCCTGTTCCTTCGCGGCCCTTAATTCCGCAGTCCGCATCTGGACTTTCGTTTCAAGGACTTCATTGTTCCGGCGCAGCTCGTGTTCCGCCTTTTTCAGCTTGGTTATATCGTTCAGAAAACCCTCTATGCCGGTAAGTTCACCGTTTTCCGCGAATATTCCCATTCCCTTTTCCGCAACCCATTTTTCCTCCCCGTTCCTGGTCTTTAACCTGTATTCAACGCTGAACAGACGATGTTTGCCGAGAGCTTCCCGGAGCCTGGCAAGCACGTTATCCCGGTCATCCTCAAAAATCAGGTCCGGATGACTGATCGCGTTTCCCACGGTAATTTCCTCCGGCGAATATCCCGTCAGGTTCAGCGCTCCGCCGCTTACGAATTTAAACTTCCAGTCTTTATCACAGCGGTAAGCCATGCCCTGAAGGTTTTTCATCAGCAGTGAAAGACGTCTTTCACTTTCGCGCAGCGCGGATTCAGCTTTCAGTTTCAGGGTGATATCCCTTTCCATTGACAGAAGATAAGCCTTATTTTTGAAGGCGACTTTGTTCAGGGACACTTCCATGTCAACCGTACTTCCGTCCTTGCGGACAGTCTGCCAATAGAACCTTTGCGGTTTCCCGGCAAGGGCGGCGTTTATGAACCGTTCGGATTTAAGCTTAGAAGATTCCCCGTCCGGCTGAAATTCAGGAGAAAATTCAAGCGGGCTGCGTCCGATGATAGTTTTTTTGTCATAGCCGAAAAGCGCGGCGGCGGTATTATTGCAGTTTACGAATTTCTCATGATCCATCAGCTGCAGACCGTCATTGGCGGATTCGAAAAGCGTTCTGAATTCATTCTCGCTTTCGCGCAGATCCCGGATAGTTATATAATGTATGAAAAAATACAGGACAAATGCCCAGCCCATTGGAATAAGAGCTCCGGCGATATCTTCAAAACGGTCAAGTTCATGGGTAATATTCATCCATTCCAGCAGCATGGCCCCGTAGTAAAGCAGGTTCAGGCACAGCAGCCAGATAATTTGCAGATACAGTTCCCTGTACTTTTTACGGCAGCAGTTGAGCAGTACGACGATAAGGGAAAACAATGTCAGGCAAACGGTCAGAGAATCGATAATTGCAAGATGAGACATCATTCGCCCTCCTCATCGCGGCGAAAAACCCGCCAGCACCAGATAAGCATGGACAGTGAACTTAACATATAAAACAAATGCTCCAGCAGATTAAGGGAGTCGGGCCATATGAAGGATTCCGCGACAGTCATTGCGGCCGCAAAGAAAAACAGACCGAAAGCGCCCAGCAGGAACCGCCAGCAGGGTATACGCCTGTATTCCCGGTATTTGTTTATGATGAATATGAAAATACCGATGCAAAGCAGGAGCATAACGATTTCACTTTCATGGATCATGGCCGTCTCCAAACGGTTTCTGTAGCGTTATTTTTCAGGTTTTACGTTATAAATATTTCTTATATAGAAGATAAACAGCAAACGCATTTTTTTCAAGCAGATACGGAAATAAAGATAATTGTGTAATCGGTCAGTAACCTTTGTTCGGGGAAATGGGACTTTTGAGACACTTTGGACGCTTGGGACTTTGAGGTTAAATTCAAAAGTCTCAATCGTCCCCCAATCGCTGTTAATAAAGCCTGTATCGATTCCCGCTGCAAGAGATGTTCAATTGAATTACCCGCCGAAAACCCACATGGCGGCGACGACAGTCAGAGTCAGGGTAAAAATAGAGCATAAATATGTCCAGAAAATGATAGTGGACAGACTTTCTTCTATTTCGGGGCGGCTTATTGCCGCCATGACGACCAGATTGTTTGCGGGCGGGGAACCGGCTTCAAGTACCAGGATTACGCTTGCCAGCATGTTTGCCGGCAAAGCCCCCAGATGGCGGAGCAGCAGGACATAAACTATTGCGATAGCCGGAAAAGCGATAAGTTTTATCAGGATGACGCTGAAAATAGTGCGCTTGTTGACTGCTCCCCGGCCGGGCCCGGAAGCCAGACAGCCCCCAAGCAGGATCAGCACGCAGGGGATCGTTGCTCCGCCGATCATTCCGGCGGCCTGATATGCCGGATGCAGCAGCCCGTCCGGGCTGCAGAAAAGTTCCTGCAGCGGCGCGGTCACGCCGACGCCTAATCCTGTCAGCATGCCGATAACCGGAGGCGGGAATAATTTACTCAGGCTTATTTCCGACAGTTTTCTGCCGCTCACCAGAGAGTAACCGACGGTCCAGAGCAGCGGGGAATAACAGATCAGATAGATCGCGATCAGGGCGACCGCCTTATCGCCGGCCAGCGGGTCGCCGGCGAAAACCGGAAAAACTGCCGTTACCGCGGCGATCAGGGAGATAGGTATGTAACCGGAATTATTGAAAGCGATCGCGGCAATCGCCGCTTCTCTGATCTCTTTGCGCGGTTTACAGATTCTAACCGTTATCCAGCCCAGGGCGAGCCCTGAAACGATATATACGACGCAGGTCAGCGGCAGAACCCAGTATTCCTGCAGTTTTGCCCAGGAAACGGAGGCGGCGATCTTGTGAAAGAGCAGGCAGGGGAGAAGAATATAGAGTATCAGCTGGCCTATGACTTTCAGGGAAGCTTTATTCAGGATTTTCGCCCGGATCAGAAAAGCCCCGGCCAGCGCTGCCAGAAAAATAGAAATTACCGCTTTGCAGGAATACGGGAGAAGTTCGAGAAATTTATCCATGACAGCGAGGGCAGAAAAAACGGTTTATCCTGCAATATCCTTTATTTTAGTTATGACACTTTTTTTGTCCAGGTCAAGGCTGAACAGCTTTAGGGCCAGATCCCAGTAATACCGGGCTTTTTTCCTGTCGCCGAGCGCGTTGAAAATATCCCCGGCATGATCGGCGATTATCGCGTCCGGATAAGTTCCGCCGGCGCTGACGGCTTTTTCAATATAATCCGCGGCTTCCTTCAATTTATTCATCCGGAAAAGTACCCAGGCCATGCTGTCCAGGTATTCGGGGCTGTCGGTTTTGCTTTTCAGGGCAAGGGAGATCAGTTTTTCAGCCTTCGGCAGGTTCCGGTTGAGGTCGGCGTAAGTATATCCTACTGAATTTGCCGTTTCCGGGTCTTTTAAATCAGTATTTTTCTCAAGCAGTTCCAGGCATTTCAACTGTTCCGTCGTATCCTTGTTTTTAATTGCCAGGGCCAGTTGAAAGAAATAAAGTTTCCGGTCGATCTTTTCCGGAGAGGCTGAAATAATTTTGGACAGTTCCCGGAAGGCTTCTTTATCTTTGCCTGAAAGGCTCAGGACGTGAGCCCTGAGTTCCGCAAAACGTTCGGTTTTCGGCATCGTCGCCAGTAAACGCTGTGCGGCGTCGACATTACCGAGCTGCAGTTCGGCAAGTACCAGCATGAATTTTATGGAAAGCGCACTCTCTCCGCTGACTTTTTTCAACACCGTCCGATAATTTTTCGCGGCGCTCCGGTATAAACCTGCGCTGAATTCGTTTTCCGCCAGTTTCAGGAGAAAAAAGACGTTTCCAGGGTTGCGGCTGACCGTTTTACGCCAGACCGTCGCGGCAAGGGCGTGTTTACCCTGTTTGCTGAAAAGTTCCGCCATTGCTACCTGCAGGACCGGTTCCAGCGGTTTTTCGGCGAGTTGTTCCATCAGCAGATTTTTCGCTTCGGTGTACAACTCCATTTTTTGGAGAAAAGTGAGGTGTTTTATCAGTTTATTCATTTCGCCGAGCCGGTCAGAACGCTTATGGAGCAGGGCGAGGAGTTCCTGCTTTTTTTCGGCGTACTGACTGGCTCTGCTCGGCAGCAGCCAGAGGAATCTTCTCGACGTATCGGCCTCCTGGGCGGCCTGAGAATAGAAAATAACTGCCTGCTGAAGAAAAATATTGTGTTTGAAAACGTTTTTGTTTTCCAGAATCCTCTCGAACAGTTCATCTCCCTGTTCATATTTCTTTTCTTTGAGATAGATCATGCTCAAAGTTTTTATAATGCTCTGAAAAAGATCCAGTTGTACCCGGTCGAATTTGTCCGGGTCATTTGCAGCGACGCATTTTTCCGCCAGTTTCCTTTTCAGGTCAAGGGAACTGCCGTGAGCGGGTTTTACACAGTCGGCAAGGGTCAAAGCCGCGACATTGAGCGGAACTGCCCGGGGATTGGCCTCGGCGATGGCGAGAAAAGCTTTCAACTGCGATTCCGGGACATCGTAGTCCTGGAAATTTTTCAGGAGAAACGCCAGTATTCGCGAAGAATTCGGATTTTCCGCGAGAGCGGCCAGCAGGAAGTTGGAAATATCCTGATGCCGGTTCAGAAACATGGAGGCGCCGAAACGGCTCAAGCCCTCGATGTCGGATTTTTCCTGCGGCGAGAATTGCGGTTCGATTGCGGGGGATTTCAAGGCGGAGGCGTTTGTGTCCACGCCTATTTCCGCGGCGGACAGGAGTACTAAAGGATATAGAAAGCTCAAAAATATATTTATAAATTTTCTCATCACAGTTACTTCCCTGCTCCCTTTAAAACACATCCCTCCTGCTTGCGGCAGGAGGGATGTAAAAAACGAAAACTATTTAGTCTTGTGTCTAAGCGACTTCAAAAGTTTTTTGCGCTTATGCTTGGCAATCTTTTTGCGGCGCTTCTTTTTCAGGTTACCCATGGTTGATCCTTTTTGTTTCTTATTTTTTTTATAAAATCCTGTATTTTTGTTTTTATAAAATTATCAGAAACACATAATTTAGCTCACAAATAGAAAATTTCCTGTAAATAAGTAAAAAAAACCGTTTTTTTATTTATTTTCAGCATAAACAGCAGTCTCACGAGCCGGGAGGCGGAGAAGACAAAACCACTTTGGGGCGTGAACTGTGAGCCGCGGGCCCGGAACCTTTTTCTTGAAATTTTATTTCAATATTCGTTCCGTATTGCGATGCATTATGTTTTCATAGGCTTCCTGGGAAAGATGTCCTTCCGTCAGGCCGTTTTTCAGGAAACCCAGTATCGGCGGTACGGGTTCGTCGACCGAAGTAAAACGGTCTGTCCCGAAAACTGTCTGACGGTTGAACTTTTCCAGGAATTCATAACCCTTTTCCGGGTCGCGGCTGAGAGCGCAATGCGCACTTCCCGCGGAAATATCGCCGTAAAGGTTCCGATTTTCTGTGAACATTGTCCACAAACGCCCCTTCTTTTCAATTTTGCCCCGGACATAACCGGCGCGGTTTTCGGCAGTGACGTCTGCGGCTATTTCATTCCAGAAACACGGAGCATGCCCGGCAAAAATGGTTTTGGGGAACATTTTCACCATTCGTTCGAAACGCGGCAGGCCCGGCTCGTCAATGGCGCCGTAACTGGTCGAACTTTCCGGTTTGAAATGGAAAATTATCGGCATTCCGGCTTCCCCGGCATTATGAAAGAGCCTCTGATAACGAATATCGTCAATCCATAAGCTTGCGCACATTTCGCCGATGCCTTTGCACCCGAATTCCTGGTAGACTTTTATCAGGCGCATGATGCCGTTGTCATCGCTGTTCATCATCGAACGGGGATCGATGTTGCAGAACGCGATGAAACGGTCCGGGTGTTTGCGGGCGGCTTCAATGCATTCCTGGTTGCCGCAGGCGCCATAGAAATCAAGACATTCCGGGCTGATCAGAGGCAGCAGTACGGATTTATCGATGCCTTCCAGGTCCATGCGTTTTAAAAGAATAGCGGCGGTGAACGGTTTCCGTTCCAGCAAAGTGCTGAATTCAGGGAAGCGTTCGTAAGTAATATGTGCGTGAATATCAATTATCATGGTTTCGCCTCATTTCCGATATGCGCTTTCCACTTTGCTGATAATAGCGATAATATCATCGGCTTCCTTTTCGCCCCAGCTTTCGGATATAGCCAGATTAAAATGTTCTTCCATTACCTTGAAAGCATTCGGGGTCTGCGGTTCCGCTCCGGGATCGCCCTTGTAAAGCGGGTTGTTCCACGGATGTTTGCCGGCACGATTTTTGAACCAGTCAAAAGTATACGGCAGGGCTCCGCGGTAACTGGGGTTCAGGGATAATCCTTCCGCGATCAATGCCGCACAGAATTCATCTTTCGAACAGCTTAATTTGCTGCTGTCGACTTTCAGACGCCACCACCAGTATGAGTGTGCGGCGCCGGGCAGTAATTCCGGGATTATGATCGCGCCGAA
>JAQUOK010000129.1 GCA_028717165.1 Victivallaceae bacterium
AAGAACGGGATTTCGCTTTATGCCGCGCATTTGCCGCTTGACGCTCATCCTGATATCGGACATAACGCTTTGCTTGCGGATATGGTTAATCTGAAACACCGTTACAGTTTTATGGAATATTGCGGCTCTGATATCGGTTGCGCCGGCGTTCTCCATGAGCCCTGCTTCCCCGCTCGGCTGGCGGATAAACTGGAAAAGGAATTGAACTGCAAGGCCAAAATTTTCGGCAGCCGGGACAAGGAACTGACAAAGGTCGGTATTGTTTCCGGCGGCGGCGAAATGGACGCGCTTATGGCCAGTATAGGGGCGGGGGCGGATTGCTTGATTACCGGTGAGATGACCCATACCATGTACCATTTTGTAAAAGAAAGCGGTATCGTGGTGATCGCGCTGGGACATTACCGTTCCGAAACGCCGGGAGTGTTGGCGGTAATGGATAAAGTTAAAAAGAAATTTGATATGGACTGTGAATTTATTGATATTCCTACGGGACTGTAATCAGGGAGGGGGTTTGTAATGATGGGCAGAGTGGCGGCAGTATTTTTATGCATCCTGATTTTATGCGGCTGCAGCAGTATTGACGGAAGCTTGAGCGAATCTGAAAAGATCACTATAATCGACATGGCGCGCTATACTATTACCAGGCAGAACAAAAAATTCGTGACTGATCAGGAAGCGGCAGAGATTAATAAGACAATGCCGGAAGTCAGGATTCATTATACCGGCCCGCGGCAGGGAAAAATGTGGATAAGCTGGTCTCTGGACAAAAAGAAAATCAATTTCGTTTACAGCGGGGAATTTCTTACCGACAGTGCGATGTGGCAAATGTGGATAGCCAAATATAAATACGCGACCAGTAAAGAAAAAATGGATCCGTTTCATAAACGCCCGCAGGCAACCGCCGCGGATTTCGCGGATTTGAGGAAAAAAGACAAAGTTGTTCCCCGTAAATGACGCTGGCTCACAACTTTATTTCCCGATATTTTCCAGACGTTCCAGCCATATTTCGGCGCAGGCGTCGGAAGGCATACGCCAGTCGCCGCGGGGAGAGAGGCAGATGGTGCCGACTTTGGGGCCGTCCGGTATGCAGCTGCGCTTGAACTGCTGACGGAAGAAACGCGTTATGAATATTTTCAGGGTGTTGAGGATCTGTTCCTGACTGTATTTCCCGCTGAAAGCAAGCGCGGCCAGATAAGAAATCTTTTCCGGTTCGGCGCCGTACTTGATGAAGTGGTACAGGAAGAAATCGTGCAGTTCGTACGGGCCGATAATGTCTTCAGTCTTATGGTTGACTTCGCTTTTGCGGGTGTTGGGAAGCAGTTCCGGGCTTACCGGAGTGGCGATGATATCCTCGAGTACGGCACGCAGTTTCTTTTCCGAATTTTCCGCCACCCAGGCGATCAGGTAACGGATCAGGGTTTTCGGGACGGCGCAGTTGACGGCATACATGGACATGTGGTCGCCGTTGTAAGTAGACCAGCCGAGAGCGATTTCCGACAGATCCCCGGTTCCGACCAGCAAACCGTTCTGACTGTTGGCGATATTCATCAGGATCAGGGTTCTTTCCCTGGCCTGGACGTTTTCATAGGTGGTGTCGTATACCTCCGGATCATGATCGATATCCCTGAAATTCAGCATGCAGGCGTCTCTTATATTGATCTCCTGAAACTCGGCTCCTATGAGTTTGATCATTTCCGCGGCGTTGGTATAGGTACGGTCGCTTGTCCCGAAGCCGGGCATGGTCACTGCGAGAATATCATACATCGGACGCTTGAGCAGTTTCATGGTTTCGGCGCATACCAGGAGCGCCAGGGTGGAATCGAGGCCGCCGGAAATACCGACGACCAGCCGTTGGGCGTTTATATGTTCGAAACGTTTTGCCAGAGCCGCACTCTGGATATTGAAAATCTCTTCGCAGTGCGTATCCCGTTCGGCAGGGTTGTCGGGGACGAACGGGTTGGCGTCGATATGGGTATATTCCAAAGTGGGCGAGGTAAAGACTTCGGAAAGGTGAATGTCCCTGAATTCCTTTTCGCCGGCCGCGTCGCCGATTGAACTTTCACAGGCGCGGACGGCTTTGAGTTTGGCCAGGTCGATGTCGGCGTAGATGATGCTGCCGTCCCGGTGGAAACGTTGATTTTCAGCGGCTGTCCGACCGTTCTGGGCTATGATCGAGTGCCCGTCGAAAACCAGGTCGGTGCTGGATTCGTGAACTCCCGACGAAGTGTATATATAGGCAGCCATGCAGTGGGCGCTCTGCCGCTGAACCAGATCACGCCGGTACTGGGATTTAGTTACCAGGGCATTGCTGGCCGAAAGGTTGAACAGCGCCGTCGCGCCGGCAAGAGCCTGTTGTGAACTGGGGGGAATTACGGTCCAGAGGTCTTCGCAGATCTCGATACCGAAAGAGAAATTATGGTCACAGGTGAAAAGCAGGTCGGTACCGAACGGTACGGCGTTCCTGCAGCTTGTGCCGTCGGGAACCGTCGCGCCTGATTTGAAATATCTTTTATCATAGAATTCGCGGTAGTTCGGGTTGTACACTTTGGGGATTATGCCGCGAATCTTTCCTGACTGCAGCACGAAAGCGCAGTTGAACAGGGCGTTTCTCCAGGAGAACGGCGCTCCGATTATCAGGATCATGGAACTGCTGGCGAAGGAAGCGGCGATCTTTTTGATCGCGTTCATGGCTTCATTCTGCAGGGCGGTTTGGAAAAACAGGTCGCCGCAGGTGTAACCGGTAACGGCCATTTCCGGGAATACCGCTGCGGAAACTTCCTGTTTGGCGCATTGCTGTGCGTTCCTGATAATTTCCGCCGTGTTGAAAGGTATGTCTGCGATTTTCATTTTCGGGGAGACTGCCGCGAAACGATAGAAACCGAACATAATAGATTCCCTCTCTGTAAAAGTTATTTCGTAACAAGCATTATGGTTTTAAGACCCGGTTTGCTCAACCTGGTCTGGGCATTGACGAGGAGCCCGTATTCATCGACCGGGACAATACATGGCTTCATATCAATGTCATAAACTATTTGCAGTTTTGTTTCCGAGACCCTGGTGCTGGTAATCTTTATGCGGCCGCCGCCCTGGGGACAGGCAACGGAACAGTTTCCGGGCTGAATGACGACATTCCCGGCGTTATCCGGCAGATCGACGAAATATTTTATCCGGAGGCGCCGGCGTTCATTCTGGAAATACGGATTTTCACGCTTTTCAGTTCCGGTTGAAATCAGGTTGTTCAAATAATCCAGGGGCAGTTTGAAATAAAGGTATTTGCCGTCTTTTATTACGTAGTCGGGAATTTTTACGGCGTAATGAACTTTGCCCGGATATGTTTTGAAATCGCTGGTGAATTTGGTTATCGGCACGGCGGACTGGGCGATCAGGGATACGGCTTGCTGGAAATGGCGTTTGCGCTCTTCCGGCGATATTTCGCTGAACAGACGGTTGCCGCTTTCAAATTCGCCGCCGTAATGAAAAGCGGTATAGGAAACTAAAGTGCTGCCGTCTCCGATCAGTTTCAGGGAATATTCCAGTTCGAGGCATGTCGCCATTTCTTCCTGGGGTTTTACTGTTTCCAGTTGGGCGCGGTTGAGGTTCAGGACGATATTGTTTTCATTGTTGCAGCTGCCGAGCTGGGCGTATTGGCTGGTGTCGTTCAGGTAATAAGTTTTTTCTTTGCAGACGCATTTTACCAGTACTGTATCGAAATCGCTGACCGGGTATCCTTCAAGTTCATTGAGCGCCTGCGGTACCGGCGGAACGTTGGCGACAGCCAGGAATTCCGGTTTGAAACCGGCTTTTTTCAGCATGGCGTAAATCAGCGCCGCCCGGTCGGGGGAATTGCCGTAGCCGTCCTTGAGGGTTTGGTCCGCATTGCTTATGCAGCTTAAAGGCAGACTGCTCAGGCCGGGACCGGCCAGTCTGATTTCCTTAGCCGCATAATCCCGGATTTCCTTTATTGCATCCGGAGGCGTTTTGCCCTCGATGAGTTTTGCGGCCAGGGCTTCCGCGGCTTTCTGGCTGCTTGCGGCGTCTTCCAGACGTTTTTTCAATTCTTTCGAGTATTCCTGCCAGTTGCCGTTGGAGAACATGAGCTTGGGTACGAACAGCCATTTGGGAGGCGTATGCATTTCCGAAGGTACCGCCTCGATATTGTTTCGCCGCCATTTCCGGACGATTTTTCCGGCTTCACAGGTACCGGAAACCAGGCATTCTTCGGGTGACGAAATTTTCAGTTTCATGTTTTCCGGGTATTGCAGGGTTATTTCTTCTTCGAGAATCGGGGAGCCGTTCTGAAAAAGTACGGTCGAACTGATAAAGGGCTGTCCGGTATTTTCGATGCTGAGCTCATATTCGATAGTACTTTCCGGCCTGACTCCGGGAAGGCTGACGACTATGATCTTGCCCGCCGGATAGCGGGGCGCGCCGCCTATCCAATCCTGGTCCATTATATTTATTTCATTTTTATTCAGTTTGAATTCCTTGCCTTCGGGAGTAGTGACGGTGACGGCGCTGATAGAAATTTTCTGCCAGACCGGATTGTAATGGAACTTTATTTCCGAATTCTTTTTTACGCCGGCATAGTCAAGTATTTTCTTTTTTATTCTGGTACGGACAGTGCAGTTATTCTGATCTTTTATATCGATCAGGCTTTTCTGGCTCATGATTACGGCCTGGGCTGCCGGGAACAGTTTTTTCAGGTCCTTGACCTCGCCGAAATCTTTTTTTATGATCAGCATTTTCCGGTTTTCAAACTGGATGTCCTCAATATCTTTCTTGAGTTTCAGGTACTCGTCGGGAAGGAACTCGACTGCGTTCAGCAGGCATTTTGACGTGCCCGTAAGGTCGCTGCCTTTATCATTCAGCGTCTGTTCCCAGAAGAATTTCTGCCAGTCTATTTTCCGGTATTCCGGGAATTTTACAATTTTGAGTCCGGCCGGCAGTTTATAGTTGAAATTTTCGACGGTGCCGCAGGTGGCGGCCAGTTGCAGCGGGTATTGGCGTTTTTTGAGTCCCATATCTCCCAGCAGCCAGTTTGCGGCGCTGAATGCGGAACCCACATGCGGAACCTGCATCAGCATAACGCCTCTGCCTGGAATCAGCAGGCTGTTGGTGGTGAAACTGAACTTTGCCGACAAGGGGGTCTTGAAATCGCGCAGGTCTTCGGGAAGGATCTTAAGATTTTCGAGTTTGGCTCCCGGCAGTATGGATTTGAGTCTGGCGGCGAAATACTGCTGGATCTGTTCCGCTTTCCAGCGCGAGAACGCGCCCCGGTAAATGGTATCGTTGATGCCGTTGAATTTCAGTTCGGCAGAGGCGGTCAGGCTGCCGTCTTCCTGGAATTCGCCGGCGGTTTCCGCCTGAAGCAGGTTTTCGCTTGCCGGAATGATAGGGGAAGTCAGCAGGTCGCTGCCGGCGGGCAGGGCGGGCAGGTAACTTTTGTCGGAAAGGTACGCCGGCAGCAGGTTTACGGTGGTTTCATTGGTTGAATCCATCAATATGGTTTTGCCGTCTTTGTTGATGGCGCAGGTTATCGCATGGTTGAAAAAGTTATTCGGCACTTCCTGGTCTTTCTTGGCATCCGTCATGATCAGTACCGGATATGCCTTGATGCCGGCCAGCCGCAGCATTCCGGCGAGCAGGGCGGCCTTGTCGCGGCAGACGCCGTAGCGGTTATTGAACGTCAGGTCGATGTCATGCGGTTCGTAGCCGGGGGCCGTGGTCTCCAGGGTAAGGCCCATGTAACGTATTTTATTTGAAACGAAACGGAAAATCGCTTCGATCTTTTCCTGTTCGGTTTTAAGTCCTTTAGTCAGTTCCTTGACTTTTTCTTCCATGGCCGGGGTCACTTTGGCCAGGTGCGGGGTGCATAAGCGGTTATACCATTGCGAGATATCCGACCATGATTCCGCGGTACTGACCAGCAGTCGCTGGACATACCGGTTCTGGGACGGCATTTGCGGTTCCGGGAAAATGCGCGGAATATTGCGGAAAGTCCAGTTGTAGATGATCCTGTCGCCGGCTTCTTTTTCCGAAAAGGAGACCGAATCCTTGACCGGGTCTTTTATCAGGTATTTTTTCAGGGGGCGGTCTTTGGGGCCGTCGATTATCAGGTTGTAATAAATGACCGGAGTTGTCGACTGGATCGTATAGTCGTCGGTCCAGATGTTTTTGATGCGGGGAGCGGAAGTTATGCGTTCCATAAAATAATACATTATGTCGCCGATTTCCACGCCCGGCACGGTAACGTTCAGGATTTTCAGGTTGGGGTTGTAAATATTGCTGCCCATCTGCCATGGGCTGATCATGGTTTTCGAATTCTTCGCAACGTCGATCTTGACGGTTCTGCCGTCCGGTTTTATTATTTCTATCGCCAGCACCCGGTTCGTGCCGTAGGAACGGTCGAAGTATTCACTGTATACTTCCGCCGCGCGTTTTCCTTTTACCGTCAGTATCTTATAGTAGAACTCATCGAATTCAACCGAGGTGCCGTCCGCCTGATAGGTTATTTTCTGGACGTCCCGGAGCAGAACGCTGTCGGCATCGGGGTATTCGTTTGCGGAGACTTTTTTCGCTTCGCGCAGCACTTGAGGGCGGTTGATGAAAGGAGCCGGCGCATTCCGGTCGGAGAGGGGGGCGGCCGGCAGATACTGCCAGGCGGTGAAAGTCAGCACAAAGGCGACCGCGATTCTGCAAAGAAGTAATTTCATGCCATGACGTCTCTTATGTTTGTTTTCGTATAAAAGACCCGTGCGAAATAAGGGATTTCGCATGCGTCTTTGTTTCGTATAAGTATAGAACAATAACCTCATGTTTGCAAAATGCCAGTATATATTCAATAATAATTCCGATGTGATTGAGGGCAGGGGAGAATATCGGATATTTTGTGATAAAATTTAATTTATGTCGTTTTATCTATTGTTTTTAGGACATTTGATGATATATTTGTGGGAAAGAGTAATTGTAACCAGTACAATGAGTTTATAATGAAACTGAAATCTTATAAAAAAAATGATGTCGTCATTATTGAAATGTCAGGCAGGCTTAATGCCGTGAACGTGCATCTGCTGAAAAAGAAGTTTCAGAAATTCTGTCCCGAAGAAAACTGTTTTGTTTTTGATCTGCAGAATCTGGAGTATCTGGACAGTACCGGACTGGGCGGTATTGTTTCGTGTCTCAAGACGGCAACTAATAATGACGGGGACGTAAAAATAGCCTGTCTGCAGAATAAAACCAAAATGGTCTTTGAAATTACGCGGGCTTATAAGATTTTTGATATTTTCGAGGATGTTGATTCGGCTGTGGCGGCTTTTAAATAATTTTACGAAAATGAAGCCTGCTGCTGATACTGATATTTGTTCACGCTTCTTCTGTAAAACTTCTGAGATTTCGGCAGCGCGGACCGTTTAAAAGGAAAAGTTCCATTTTGAAGATATATGGTAAAGCCGTTAAGATTCTGGCCGTGGACAGCGATACGGTTAATCTGCTGCTTCTGGAAGAGTCCCTGAAAAACGAAGGTATAGAGATTGACTGCTGCAGCGCCGGGGACAAGGCTCTGGCGATGCTTAAGAAAAACCAGTACGATGTGGTGCTGATGGATGTAATAATGCCGGATATGGACGGTTTCGA
Source organism: Victivallaceae bacterium (assembly GCA_028717165.1). Lineage (GTDB taxonomy): Bacteria > Verrucomicrobiota > Lentisphaeria > Victivallales > Victivallaceae > JAHOYW01. Next base: position 7,633 of record JAQUOK010000129.1, read on the forward strand.
GCTCCGCAAACATATCCG
>JAQUOK010000130.1 GCA_028717165.1 Victivallaceae bacterium
GTTCCGACTATTGCGGTACCCGGACACCAGCCGCCCACGGCAAAGCCTATTCCCAGCAGCAGGCCTCCGGCGATCTGTACCAAATAAACGGTTTTGAGCAGATAAACCGAGTCAAGCGAGATTATTCCCAACCCGGCAAAGAAGCCGAAACCGATAGCCGCGGTGATCACCGCCGAAAACATGACTTTGAGTACTCGCATGTCACGGAAATAAAAAATGCCGGCGAGGCGTTTCGAACTCCCGAATCCGGCCTTTTCCAGGAGCAGTCCGAAAAAGAAACCGATAATCCCGGCGGTAAACATAGCCGGGGCGGAAGCGAGATTTCCCTGTGAAAAAAATGTATTAATCATCCCATTGCCTCCTTACGAACCAAGCGGCTGCATAGCCGCCGATGAATAAACAGAGCATGAAAACCAGGCTTCCGGAAAGCAGCATGGCCCCTCCCGACAACGCTTGCCCCGAAGTGCAGCCGCTTGCCAGCCGGGCGGCAAATCCGGAAAATATCCCTCCGGCAACCGTTAAAATCACGCGCCGCGATTTTGCGGCCTTTTGGCCTTTTATGAGCCGGAATTTCACTCTGCCTCCGGCCAACGCCGAAAACAGGCCGCCGAGCAGGACACCGCCGAGCATGAATACCAGATAATAATAAAGCGGGTTGGCGCCCCATTTGCCGAAATACGCCGAATTTGCGGTATGGGCAGGGGCCGTTAGTCCTTCGAGGAACGCCCCCAGACGTGCCAGCCCGCCGGAAGCGCCGAGCCCGACGCCGAGGATCAGGTAGGAAGCAAGCAGCGTCAAACCGAGAAATACCCCGGCAAGATAGGGATTCATTAAGGGCGCCGGATTTTTTCCCGTCTGTGATGAACTGTTATTTTTCATTTCAACACCCCGCATCCTGAATTATTTTTTTTACTTTCTGAGGAGCTTTCTCCGGCTGTACGGGTTTTGCGGACGGAACCGGCCGCTTTGCCGCACCGAAAGTTTTTTCCCAGTATTTTTCAACTCCGCCTTCAAGCGCTTTCAATTTCCTGTTGACTTTGCCGGAAAGTATTCCCGCGGCCAGCAGGGCGACCGTGCCGTCCCGGTCAACGATTATCAGGGTTTTTCCCTCCGGCGGCGCTCCCTGTTCGAGCAGCTTTCTGAGTTCAAGGTTGGCGGAACCCGGAATATTGTAATCTGTGAACTGTTCCGCCGGGCGAATGTCGATTATTTCCACAAAATCCGGCATATCTTTGATCAGGCGGTTCAACCCCTCGACCGTGATAAGTTCCGGCAGGACAGGCGCGGCGGATTTTTCGCTTGCGGCGGTTAAAGGACAAACCGCTCCGGCGCCGACGGTCGGCAGTTTCGCCTGGTTCCAGCCTTCCATTCCGCCCTGCATTATGTTTACGTTTTTAAATCCGGAACGGGCCAGCAGCCCCGCCGCGATCCCGGCGCGGTAACCGGTTCGGCAAATCGTTATCAGCGGCATTGCCGGATCAAGTTTTGCTTTGGTACGGTCGAGGCTTTGGAGCGGCATATTTATCACATTGCCGATGCGCTGTTCGTCCCATTCGGATTTTTGTCTGACGTCAAGCGGCAGCGGGCCACTGCCTTTAAGTTGAGAGTAAATTTCGCCCGGCGGAATCAGTCCGGTTCCGGAAATTCTGCCGCCTGCTTTACGCCAGGTCTCAAAGACGACGTATTCAGGTTTATAGCCGATCCGCTGTAAACGATGTACGGCTTCCGCAACTTCTTCTTTTGAACCGGTAACGATCAGTTTTGCTTTCCACGGCACTACGATTCCGAGCCAGGTTGCGAGTTTGCCGGACTTGGGGATGTTTATCGAGTTATCAATATGTCCGGCGGCATATTCTTCGGCCGGGCGGACATCGATAACATAAGTATTGGGATTTTTGACGTCAATATCGGCAATTGCGAGTTCTTTGCCCGGCAGTTCTTGCCATTTGACCGGCGGCGGCCCCTGGCGGTTCAACTGCGCGTTGTGGATGAAATATTGCGGGACATGCGCCAGGCTGTTGACGACCGCGGCAATGAATTCATTTTTTGACTTGTGCTGCAGATACGGGTTATTCCGTTTTTCGGCGCCGATGGTCGAAGACGGGCTTTTGCCGAGCTTGGAACCGCAGAGCGAACCCGCCCCGTGAGCCGGCAGGACAACGCCGCCGTCATCCAGCAATGCCAGTTTACCGAACCAGGAATCGTACATTTTCGAAGCCAGTTCGACGGCGGAAACCTGCCCTTCGAGCAGGTCGGGGCGGCCGACGCTGTTCACGAACAAAGTATCGCCCGTGAAAATGATTTCCGGTTCTGACGGTTTATTCGCACCGTAAACCGGCGCGCACATACCATCGGGGGTATGTCCGGGAGTTTCGATGAATTTTACGACGGCTTTTCCGATTTTGAGGGCATCGCCGTCTTTTACTCCATTATGTTTGTAAACGGCGCGATTTGCTTTGTTAACGTATACCGGACATCCCGTCTGTTGCGCCAGCTCAATATGTCCGGCGACAAAATCGGCGTGGGCGTGAGTCAGGAAAACGCCCTTTATTTTGACTTTTTCCTTTTTCGCGATTTCCCGGTAAATCCCCGCGTCGCGGCCCGGGTCGATTACCAGGCATTCCCCGCCGCTGAGCAGCATATAGGAAAAATGGGAAAGGCGGGCGAGATTGAACTGGATTACCTTGAAATCCGGATACTGGTATTCCTTTACGATCCGGTAATCCGCGCCTTTTTCAAGTTTTATACCGGAGTCAGGGCTGACCGTATCGCCGCTGACAACCGGAATAATAAACATTCCAAGCAAACTGCAGAATAACGTTAGATACCGCATTTCCTCCTCCTCCTCTCTTTGTTGAATTCCTGCGGAATTCCGCAGGAGCATTCACAGTATTATTTATTCGATGTTCGATGTTCAATATTTAATATTTCTGACAGCGTTTTATCCGCTTAATTTGTGCCGGAGTCTGCATCATCAGCAGATAGCAGGTCATATTATCGGCGAAAACCTGCATTCTGGTAATGCCCATATGAGCTGCGGAAAGGCGGTAAATTGCCGTCCAGTCAATAGGGCAGATAGTGTAAGGCGCCAATTTTTGCATTCCCAGGCGTTCATCCCAGATAGAGCTGGTCACCAGTACCTTGCCGTCACCGGGTTCATAGTCGGTTACCGTAAGTTCGCCGGTTTTCGGGTCAACTGTCGCCTGCCGGGTAGTCTCGACCGCGTCTCCCTGGAAAAGATAGAGCCTGACGTTATCGGGCGGAGAGGCGTGAACGCGCATGGTTTCGGTGAACTGTTTGGCGCGCTTGAGGCATTTTACCAGGTGTTCAAGGGCGACTTTACGCCTTTCGGTTGCGGTTTTGGTGTTCGGCAGGAGGATTTTCAGCATCTTGTCTTGGCTGGGGTCGGCCAGGCCCCATTTGAATTTTATCCATATTTGCGGATCAAAAATGTCCACGGCTTTTTCCTGGTCGTCGGCATAGACGACTGAGCGGGTGCTGACCGGGGGCATCATCTGGTAATAAGTAGCCCAGGTGCCGCATATCGCCGGAACGATCGTCGGGGTTCCCGGTTCTATTTTCATGCCGCTGACCATTTCCAGAACCGTGTCCAGATAGCCGCCGTTCGGGGTTCCGACAATCAGCAGTTTATCAATTTTTTTGCCTCCGTCCCAGTTCGGCTTCGGAATGGAACCGTCGGCCGGGAGATCGCTTTTGTCGTAACGCAGGTAATAACGGCTCAGGAGCCCGCCCATGGAATGCGCGATGACGTCGAACCGGACGTCATAATCCTTTATGCCGTAAACCTCATAATACTGCTTCTGCATATAGGTTCTTTTCTCATTGACGAACTTATCGAGCTGCGCGGCGTTATACGGAAGATCCCGGCGCCAGTCGTAAGCGAAAAGGAAAAGGTTTCTGATTTTCTTGCCTTTGGGGAGTGGCTGATTTTCCGCACAATACCCGGCTGACTCGGTAAGTATCCTGATCATGCTGCTGTAACCGCTTACCGGAACCTTTATTCCCGCGATGCGTACCTTGGCGTCCTCCATCATGCCGTCAACCACGGCCCCGCCTTTCAGATCTTTAAGGGCTTTGCCGGGGATCATCGGAACCGCGAGGTTTCTGGCTCTTTCCGGCGGGAACGGCGTAAATTCGTCAGCCAGCTTGAAATATCCCCAGACATTTTCTTTTGTCTTCGGATTAATTAATTTTGCGCCGAGGAAACCGTGTATTATAATTACCGGGTTGCGGCCGATTCCTTCATAATCAGCTATTTGTGCCGCCAGTTTCCCGTAAATTGGTTTTTTGTATTCTTCAAACGACTGGTAGGAACCGGTTGGCGACGAGCATCCGGCGATAAAGGCAATAACAGCGGCGGCGGTAAAAAAGCGGAAGAGTTTAGTTTGAGACATACGCTTTTCTCCATAATTTAGCGAATTAATATTTTGGCTGCGGCTTAAAAAATAACGCCGCTAAAAATGAATGTCAATAAAATTACGCTTTTTTCAGTTTAAGAAGTAAATAACCACGCCCAAAGCCCGCCTTAAGTCCTGAGACTTTCTATTTTTTCTTTACAAAGTTTTTCAGTCAGTTCCAGTAGTAATTTTACCCGCCCGGCAAAATATTCCAGATCTTTCCGGGAAATTTCGTATTTCGGGTCATAACGGGCTCCGATATAAGCATAGTCGAAATTTTTGAAACGGTCTTCGTCTGCTTTGCTTATACGCGGGAAAATATCTTCCATTTCCGGCAGGATTTCCTGCGCCTGTCTATCCGCGAGTTCCAGAAAATGATTGTGAGTACAATAGTTGGTGAATACCAGCGCCAGGGCCTTATAGGAAGATTCAGCGGCCTGGTGAAGTTGAAAAGCCGCATTATTCAGATATTTTCTTCTGGTCTCTTTACCAATATCATGTTTTTCATAAAATATTTCAGCGCTTTCAAACCAGTGTTCAAAATGTTCTGTTGCAACTTCCAGTTTTTGCTCATGACTAAGTTCTTTGCTTATCTTAAGGCGGTACCTGCCGGAATCATAAAGCAGACAGCCTTCCCGAACGATGTCGCTGAAGAAATAATGAATTTGCTTCAGGCGGATTTTGACGTAAGCAATATCATGAACTATCAGGCGGAACGGCATATCGGGATCCAAACCGTTACAGCGCTCGGACACTTTATTCCAGAATCCGTAGTTCAAAGCCAGGTCTTTATCTTTGCAGACCACCATAATATCGAAATCCGACGGGGCTCCGGATTTGCGGTCGGGTTTCAGGTCTTCTTCATCGCGGTAATCGCCGCGGGCGTGCGAACCGAAAAGAATGATCATTTCCACGTCATCGCACATTTGACGGATTGCTTCCACCGCATTTTCCAGACGCCTTCTTTTTTCAGCCGGCAGATGTTCAATAGATTTCTTCATACGGAAAATATACAACCAGGTCGCTGATTGACAAAGTCGTAATAAAAGAAAATCAGGTTTTTCTCTCCCGGTTTTTCACCGTGCTATCGCTTGGCATGGCGCCCTTCGTGAGGGGTTACGCCTTTTTCGTAATATCTATGTTCTCCAAGCCACGGCTGTCTCCAGCCGTGCCGGCGCCCAGGCTATGAATAGCAGAAATTTCTCAGGCAGAGTCAAAAAAATCAATTAGTCGTTAGTTTTGTTGATGACCTCCCGGGAGCGCCGGTCGCCAGTCCGGCATTAGCTAAAGTTGATATGTTTATTTTGGATTATGATCTGCTATTTTTGTGGTTTATCCTTATAAGTATCCGTTATGTTATGAACAATCACGACGCCCGCTAATGCCGGATTGGCGACCGGCGCTCCCAGGATATCACACTCTCTATTAACTCATTTAAGCGCTTGCATCGCAAGTGCTTAAATAGACAAAAAGTTTTTGAATGAAAATTGGGGGTTCGGGGGAAAAGGGGCAACTTTCTTCAAAAAGTTGCCCCTTTTCCCCCGAATAAAACCAACCTTTTTATCCTATTTTCATTGCATTCCGGGGGTTTAGCTTGCATATTACTGGGTTAATTTTTAAACTGTAATAATAATTCGGATATAATAAATGAGTAAAGAGCATTACGATTTCAGGAGAATCGAGAAAAAGTGGCAGGACTACTGGCTTAAGAACAAGACTTTCAAGACTGAGGATTTTGAGGACAAGCCAAAATATTACGCGCTCGACATGTTTCCTTATCCCAGCGGGGCGGGATTGCACGTCGGGCATCCGGAAGGTTATACGGCGACGGATATTATCTGTCGTTACAAGCGCATGCGCGGTTTCAACGTTCTCCACCCGATGGGCTGGGATGCTTTCGGTCTGCCTGCCGAGCAGTACGCGATCGAGACCGGAACTCATCCGGCCGTTACCACCAATAAAAATATCGACGTTTTCCGCGAACAAATCCGTTCGCTTGGATTCAGCTATGACTGGGACCGCGAAGTCAACACTACCGATCCCGACTATTTCCGCTGGACGCAATGGATATTTCTCCAGCTTTACAAAAAAGGCCTTGCTTATATCGATGAAGTTCCGGTAAACTGGTGCCCGGCTCTCGGTACGGTACTGGCGAACGAGGAGGTCATTGACGGCAGGAGCGAGCGGGGCGATCATCCGGTCGTCCGCAAGCCGATGAAACAGTGGATGCTGAGAATTACCGCCTACGCCGAACGTCTCCTCGAAGACATCGATGAACTCGACTGGCCGGAAGGCATCAAGGAAATGCAGCGCAACTGGATAGGTAAATCCACCGGGGCGGAAGTTGATTTCAAAGTCGATTCGACCGGTGATATAATCACTGTTTACACGACCCGTCCGGACACTTTGTTCGGGGCGACTTATATGGTGCTTGCTCCCGAACATCCGCTCGTGGAAAAGATAACCACTCCCGAACACCGCCCGGCGGTTGACAAATACCGTGCTCATGCCGAACGTATGAGCGACCTTGACCGAACGGAACTTAATACTGAGAAAACCGGCGAATTTACCGGGGCCTATGCAGTCAATCCTGTGAACGGCGATAAAATCCCGGTCTGGGTTGCCGATTACGTGTTGATAACTTATGGAACCGGTGCGATCATGGCGGTGCCGTCGCATGATACCCGCGACTTTGAATTTGCGCAGAAGTTCGGCATTCCGGTCGTCTGCATTATCGAGCCGGACGCGGCTGAAGCGAAAGCTGAGGGCGTCGGCGTTGAAGATGTCCTTGCCGGTAAAGCCTGCTGGACGGGAAACGGCCGAATGATCAATTCCGCCAATGCCGACGGCCTGGATATAAACGGCATGGAAGTCAAAGATTCCAAGCGCACCACTACCGAATGGCTCGAAGCGCGCGGTATCGGTAAAGGCGCGGTCAATTATAAACTGCGCGACTGGCTGTTCAGCCGCCAGCGTTACTGGGGCGAACCTTTCCCGGTCATCCACATGGAGGACGGTTCCATAAAGCTCGTTCCAGAAGACGAACTGCCGCTGCGTCTCCCGGAAATGGCTGAATTCAAACCTTCCGGTACCGGCGAATCCCCGCTCGCGAACGCGGCGGAATGGCTGAACTACACCGATCCCGAAACCGGGATGAAAGGGCGGCGCGAAACCAATACCATGCCGCAGTGGGCCGGTTCATGCTGGTATTACCTGCGCTATATCGATCC
>JAQUOK010000131.1 GCA_028717165.1 Victivallaceae bacterium
AAACATCAATAAAAACGTTTTTAAAATTACGGAAAATCCATAGGATTTTCTCGTCGTCCAGGGCCTGGCCTGGTCGTGGTCCGGCGGCGAACCGCTGGACGCGCAAAGCCCGCCTTAATATTTAGTCGTTACTGAACCCCCCTTCTAAATAATTAGAGTTCAGTCACTTATTTTATCAAACGCCGGTTTTTTATTGCAAGCTTTTCAGCTTGTTCTTAAAAAGTTGCCCCTTTCCCCAAAATAAAGCGCCCGTCCGATTACTTTCTATCCGCGCGGATGAAAGCGGCGGTGCACGGCAAGCAGCTGCTTCTGGTTGACGTGGGTGTAAATCTGCGTCGTGCTGATGTCCGCGTGTCCCAGCATTTCCTGTATCACCCTTAAGTCGGCGCCGTTTTCCAGCAGGTGGCTGGCGAAGGAATGCCGCAGGGTGTGCGGATATATATTTTTACTGATACCGGCGATCTTCGCCGCTTCCTTGACGATATTCCAGATCCATTCCCGGTTAAGTTTTCTGCCGCTTCTGGACAGGAACAGGGTAGCTTCCATGGGATTTCTGACCAGTTGCGGGCGGACTTCCGCCAAATAGCGGCCAAGCAGGCGCAGGGCGGTTCCGCCGACCGGTACCAGGCGTTCTTTGCCGCCTTTGCCTTTTACCCGGATGGTTTCGTCGTCGAATTTGACCGAGCCGACCGTAAGCGAAGCGGTTTCCGAAACCCTCAGGCCGCAGGCGTAAATTATTTCCAGTATCGTCCGGTTGCGGAAGGCAAACAGGTCTTTGCCGCTGCGCGGGAAAGCGTTCAGCAGGGCGTCAACTTCTTCCGAACTTAGAAAGTCCGGCAAAAGCTGCCAGAGCTTGGGGGAATCCATTACATTGGTTATGTCCCTGGAAATGATTTTTTCCTGAAACATGAAACGGAAGAACATTTTTATCGCGACGAGGCGTCGCGCCAGAGTCGCGGTTTCCATTCCGGCATCTTTAAGTTCCGCGAGGTAATCGTGAATATAGATACGCCGGATATCGTTAAAGGATTTTGTGTCCTTTTCCTCAAGCCAGGCGATAAAATGGTTCAAGTCGGAACCGTAAGCGGACACGGTATTTGCGCTCAAAGCCCGTTCCAGAGCCAGATAAGCCAGGAATTGTTCCAATGCTTCCCGCATATGACCTCCCGTTTTGCAAACGGATTTTTATGAGAGCGCCTTCCTTACCGCCTCGACACTTGCTTCGATCAGCAGCGGGGCGTTGGCATAGTTGCCTTTAATGCCCATGGACCCGAGTTCGTCTTTGTGATAGCCGATAACCGCGTCAGGGTCCTTCAGAATATTGCCGGTCAGGATGCCGACAACGGTTTCATCCGGCTTGATCACGCCGGCTTCCACGAGTTTTTTCGCCCCGGCGACGGAACAGCAGGACGCCGGTTCGGCGCCGATACCGGCGGCGTCAACCATGGCTTTGGCGTCCATTATTTCCTGTTCGGTAACGTCTTCGACGATGCCGTTCGACCATTTTATGCCGCGCAGGGATTTTTCCCAGGAAACCGGATTCCCGATCTTAATCGCGGTAGCGATGGTTTCGGGATCCTTGACCGGTTCGAATTTCGAGCCTTCTTTCCACATTCTGGACAGCGGCGCCGAACCCGCGGCCTGAATCACCGCGATACGCGGGATCCTGTCAATAATGCCGAGTTCATACAATTCCTGCATACCCTTGCTCAGAGCCGAATTGTTGCCCAGGTTGCCGCCGGGAATTACAAACCAGTCCGGCACTTTCCAGTCAAGCTGCTGGACGACCTCGAAACCGATCGCTTTCTGGCCTTCGATGCGGAACGGGTTGATCGAATTGACCAGGTAAATATTCAGTTCGCGGCAAACCTCCTGCACCAGTTCCATTGCGTCGTCGAAATTACCGGCTATTTGCAGGGTTTTGCCGCCGAAAGCGAGGGCCTGGGCGAGTTTGCCGTAGGCTATTTTGCCTTCCGGGATGAAAATCACCGAACGCATCCCGGCAATTGCCGCATAGGAAGACATGCTGGCGCTGGTATTCCCGGTACTGGCGCAGGCGACGGAATCGGCATTGTAGAATTTCGCCGCGCTGACCCCGCAGGTCATGCCGCGGTCTTTGAAACTGCCGGTCGGGTTTTCGCCTTCGTGTTTGAGCAAAAAGTTTTTCAGTCCGGCGTATTCTCCGGCTTTGCCCGCTTCATAAAGACGGGTGTTGCCTTCCTGCCGGGTAACGATACAACTCTCGTCGCAGTCAAAAATAAGTTCCTTGTAACGCCAGACGCCGGAGGCGTAAATTCCGCGTTTGGTTCCCCAGCGGTCTTCCCAGAGCTGTTTCAGTTCCCGGCCGTCAACCGCTGACAAATCTCGCCGCATATCAAGCGTGCCGCCGCACGTACAGTTATAGCGTACTTCCTCTAAATCATATTTCTTATTGCAGCGGATACATTCAAGCCAGGATTCTATCATATTTTTATCGCTCCGGAATATTTGTCTATTAACTTTACAGAGTTAAATAACCTAGCAGAAATTAACAAAAAATAAAGTCTTTAACGGGAAACTTGCAATTATTTTTTCTCATTCTAAATTAGAGAAAACAAAAGAGGTGTTCATGCGGGTAAATTCAAATATAAGTTCCAATCCCGAAACGCTTGGCGGCAAATTGATATTGACCGTGTTCTTTTCCGTATTCTTTTTTGCCGGTCTGTTTTTTCTGGTGTTCATGACAATGGAATTCTATAACAGTTGCACCCCTTATTTCTGGGATGAAACCCCATGCACAATAACTTCATCAAAAGTAATCGAACCCGCAAATCCTTCATCCGAACCGAAATTCGAAGTGCAGTACAAATACCGCTATAAAAACAAATCTTATACTTGCGGCAATTTTTCCGGTAAAGGCAATTTTTCCCAGAACGCCAGACGCCGGCAACATAAATATCCGAAAGGCTCGAAAGCAAAATGCTACGTGAATCCGTCAAATCCGCATTATGCCGTTATTTATAGAAAAATACAATGGTTTTTGCTGGGATTTTCCATCCTGCCGCTGATATTCGTCGCAATCGGAGCGGGGTTAATTTACCTGACCTGGAAAAAAACCATCCCTGAAAAAAAATACGGCGCGGCTGCCGTAAAAAATACCGCGGAAAAAGGCCGGAAAGTTTTTCTCCCTTTGTTTTTCTCTCTGTTTTTCCTGGCCGGAAGCGGTTTCGGCTGGATGCTGGTCGGACGTCCGCTGCTGAAAATACAGGCATCTGAAAACTGGCCGAAAGTTCCCTGCCGGATAGTTTTCAGCCGCGTAAAGGTATCCCGCAGCGATAAGAGTACAAGCTATAGGGTTGATATTACTTTCAAATATGAATTCAAAGGAATTGAATATGTCGGCGGCGCTTATGATTTCATGGCCGGATCGGACAGCAACTGCCAGTCAAAGCACCAGGTAGTCACCCTTTATCCTCCGGGTAAAAAGACTTATTGTTATGTTAACCCCGAAGACCCGACAGAAGCAGTAATTTCAAGGGAATATAATGCTTCGTGGTGGCTGGCGGCGATACCGGCGGTTTTCATGCTGGTCGGGGCCGGAGGAGTGATCGGCGCGCTGATGAAGAAAAAGAAAAAACATGTTTATTCGCCCGCCGTTGAAGAATCCGTTCCGGATTTTGTTGCCCCGACCGGCGAAACGGTTTTAAAAATTAAGTCTTCAACGTTGAGGAATTTTATCGGAGCGGTTTTTGTCGCTTTGTTGTGGAATGGTATTGTTTCACTTTTCATCGGGGTTGCGGTGAAGAATTGGAAAACGGGCAATATCGAATGGTTTTTGATTATTTTCATGATTCCTTTCGCGCTTATCGGACTGGCACTGATCGGCGCGGTAATTTATTGTTTCGTTGCGCTTTTCAATTCCAGAGTGACGGTTACCATCAGCAACCCCCGTCCGCAGCCGGGCGAAAAACTTACCCTCGGCTGGAAAGTCATTAACGCCGCTTCCGTGGACAAGCTCGAAATTTTTCTGAAAGGTGAGGAAAGCGCCACCTATCAGACCCATGGCAAAAACAACAGCGCTCAAACCCGGAAAAGCACTTTTGAGCTGCTGAAACTGCTGGATACTGAAAACCGCGAAGCCATTCATATAGGCCGTACCCAGTTTACTGTTCCGCGTGAAACAATGCATTCCTTTGACGGCGAACATAACAAGATCCAATGGCAGATAGTTCTGCACGGCGTTATAAAACGGCGGCCGGATATTAATTGCGAATACCCGATAACGGTTATGCCGTTTACTCGGGAAGCTCTGCACAAACTTTTGCGTTCTGCGGAAAACGGAGGCGAAAATGGATAAAATATCGCTAATGTTAAGAGACGGCAGAACCAGTTACCGTCCCGGCGGGAAAATCCGCGGGGAAGTGGAATGGGATTTGAGTCGGGATGTGCGGGATATAACAATTAACATTTTCTGGTACACCGGGGGAGTCGGGGATCAGGACTCGGAAGCAGCCGTGAGCGAAAAAATAGATATGCCGATGCAGAACGGCCGCCGGAGCTTTGAAATGGAGCTTCCGATGGCGCCTTACAGTTACAGCGGCCGGATCACGTCGCTGAAATGGGCGGTCGAGGCAAGCGTATCAGATGAAGTCAAAGACGTGAAAGAATTCAGCATAACCCCGGACAACCGGGAAATAGTCCTGCCGGAAGTAAAAGAGCAAATTCCGAATATCAAAAAATTCCTGCAAAGTTTCGGGAAAAAACGGTAAGGAGTTGTGAAGAAATAAGTGGAACTTTATCCTGAGGGTATCAGGGAGAAATTTTGGATTCGCCGGTGAGGAGCAAAGCCGCAGCGCTTTGTAACGAAGCGGCGGAGCCGAAAGTGCCCCTGAGACGCCAGTAGAAAGTTTCAGTTATTTTTGAATGACTCCTAAAGTGGGGACGCACTGTTTCAGCCATGAAATTGTCAATTACGCGTAATAAATTCAGGCAGCCGAAAATCTTTGTCGCGGAGCAGGCTGCTTCTATAGATTAAATCTTCCGCCCGGTTATCAGGAACAACGGATATGAACGGCTTGTTCCGTCTTCTTTCCGGCGCACATGGTATGCGGCGGTTTTGCTGGAAATATTCTCGAACCCCGCGGCTCGAAGCAGAGTTTCGAGGTAATCCCTGGAAAAACCGTTATGGGGTACGTTTACTTCGCTGTTTTGGTGAAAAGAACCGTCTTCCTGATCCAGGTCGATGAGGGCGATGCAGCCGCCGTTTTTGATGATCCCGCCGAAAATTTTTATCAGGCTTTCGACGTCTCCAATGTGATGCAGAGTAAGAGTCGTAAACAGGAAATCAAAGGATTTTTTCCCGAAAGTGTTTTCATCCAGCATAGCGCAGCGGGAGTTTATATTTCGAGGCATACCCGGAGAGTTCAACTTTCTTTCCAACTCCCGGATCATCCCGGCAGAAGCGTCAAGACAGGTTATTTCCCCGACCTTGTCGGAAAGCAGCAGAGCCATAAGCCCGGTTCCGCAACCGAAATCCAGACAGCGCCAGTTTTTCTGCAGGGGGAGCCTGGCGCTGACGGCCTGCGCGAGTTTCCGGTGAAGTTCGAGTCGGTCAGGGTTCAGATCCCATTGTGCGGCCTTCAGATCAAAAAACGTCATTGTATTCAAGAAATTTTCAAATGCAGGGATTTTCCCCGGGTTGATACTTTTACTTTGCCGCCTTTGGCCAGTTTGCCGAACAGGATTTCATCCGCCAGTTTTTCCTGGATTTCCTTCTTGATGATGCGTTCCAGCGGCCGGGCTCCCATTTTCGGGTCATACCCCATATTGGCGAACCATTCGACTGCCGCAGGCGTCAACTGCAATGATATTTTACGCGCCTGCAGTTCAAAAGACAATTGAGAAATAAACTTTTTAACGATTTTCTTCATCAGTTCCAGCGACAAGGAGTTGAAATAGATAATTGCGTCGAGGCGATTGCGGAATTCCGGTGAAAAATATTTTTCAACTTCCTTGCGGGTTGCCAGGTCGGCCTGGGAATTGCCGCTGAAGCCGATAATATTGCTGTCCAGTTGCTTAGCCCCTGCGTTGCTGGTCATGATAATTACGGCGTTGCGGAAATCCGCCTTGCGGCCGTTGTTGTCGGTCAAAGTGCCGTAATCCATTATCTGGAGCAGAATGTTGTAAATATCCGAATGCGCTTTTTCTATCTCATCAAGCAGTACCACGCAATGCGGAGTGCGGATCAGGGCTTCCGTGAGCAGTCCTGACTGTTCGAAGCCGACATATCCGGGAGGGCTGCCGATAAGTTTGGAAACGGTGTGTTTCTCGGAATATTCACTCATATCGAAACGGGTGAACGCTATGCCCATTGTCGAGGCGAGTTGTTTCGCCAGTTCCGTTTTGCCGCAGCCGGTCGGGCCGCAGAAAAGGAATGAACCCGTCGGTTTTTCCTTATTGCCGATCCCGGCGCGGGCAATCTTGACCGCGGTTGCAACCTTGACAACGGCTTCTTCCTGGCCGAAGACAACGGCTTTCAGGCTGTCTTCAAGCGCCGCGAGTTTTTTGTTATCGGAATGACTGATCCTGGCGGGCGGGATATTCGCCATTTGAGCGACTACCGCCTCGACGGCTTTGACGTCCACCAGGTAACGGCGTTTCCGGTCAAGCAAATCGTTCCTGGCCCCGGCTTCGTCAATAACATCGATGGCCTTGTCCGGGAGGAAACGGTCGTTGATGTGACGGGCGCTTAAAAGTACGGCCTGGGTTAAAGCTTCGTCGGAAAATCTCACGCCGTAATGTTTTTCATAATACGGTTTCAAGCCTCTGAGAATGGCGACCGTGTCGTCTTCCGAAGGTTCCGCCACATCGATCTTCTGGAACCGGCGGCTGAATGCCTTGTCTTTGAGGATGTGGTTTTTGTAATCGTCATAAGTGGTTATGCCGATACATTTTATATGGCCGGCGGCGAGAGCCGGTTTGAGAATATTGGAAGCGTCAAGGGAACCGGCGCTGACCGCCCCGGCGCCGACGACGACATGGATTTCATCGACAAATAAAATGGCCTTGCTGCATTTTTTCAGATCGTCGATAACCCGTTTCAGCCTTTCCTCAAATTCGCCGCGGAATTTTGTCCCGGCAACCAGAGCGCCCATATCCAACGCCCATATATCATAATCTTGCAGGCGTTCAGGGACGTTTCCTTCCGCGACTGCCCTGGCCAGGCCCTCGACGATAGCGGTTTTTCCGACGCCGGCTTCGCCGACCAGTACGGGGTTGTTCTTTTTACGGCGGCAAAGCACCTGCATGACCCGCCGCAGTTCGTTTTCCCTGCCGATAATCGGGTCGATGCGTCCCTGTTTCGCCAGTTCGGTAAGATTTAGCGAAAAGCGGCGCAGATATTTATATTTTATTTTTTTTGCGGGTTTTTGACCGGTGTCGTTTTCCTGATCGGCGTCTTCTTCTTCGTCCTCGTCGTTTTCCAGGTCGATGCCCATTTCCTCGAAATCGCCGAACACGTTGAAATCTTCGGAATCGTCTTCGTCCTGCTGATAGAAATCATCATTGGTAATTTCCTTGATCACCTGATAATGCTCTATTCCCGCCTGCCTCAGAAAAAAA
>JAQUOK010000132.1 GCA_028717165.1 Victivallaceae bacterium
GATGACGGTGTCGCTCTTTTCTTTCGCGTCTTTTTTGTAAGAGCTCGCCCGGATAAGGATATCGACGTCTTCAAGTACTTTTATGGTCCGGGTGTTGAAATTGGCGGTGAAGCCGATGCCGTTAAGGTCCAGTTGCGGCGAACGGAAAAAGACTTTTTGATCGCCCGAAGCGACTTTGCTTTCCTGTTGGATTACAGCTTTGCTGGAATATATGAAACCGTGCGAAAAAGTTTTGTCTTTCCAGAATTCGGCAACGTCCGCCGGTATGGTACCCAGAGCATAGGGCTTGGTGTCTTCGAGGTATTTGATCTTGTTGATGTCGATATTTTTCTTTAAAATGTCGATGACCGCCTCTTCGGCGAAAATCTTGTCGGCTTTTCGGGTCATAACTGCGCAGAAGATCATCAGTTGCAGGCGTCTTTTATGGTATATCGGCAGCCTGGCCTTGTATATTTTCAGCGCGCCGAGTTCATCGGCGCGGAAAACGGCGCCGTTCAGCAGCAGCAGTGCAAATAAAAAAAGGATGAATTTTTTCAAGATATATACCGCTCCATTTGCTTTGCCCATTCGCCGCGCTGTTTCAGGAGCCATTCGCAGACTTCGCGTACCGCCCCGTGACCGCCTGAGGCTTTGGTCCTGAAATCGACGTATTCATCCATATATTCCGGCGCGTCGGCGACAACTACCGCGATTCCCGCCTGCCGGAGAACCGGCAGATCGACAACATCATCGCCGACATATAAACATTCCTCCGCTTTCAGGGAATTTTCCTCCAGGAGAACGGCGAACGCCTCTTTCTTGTTTTTCCGGTTTTCGTAAAGAAAGTCGAAACCCAGTTCCTCCGCGCGTTTGCGGTTGGCTGCCGCCTGCCTGCCGGAGAGGGCGCCGACTTTGAACCCGGCGCGCATGAGCATTTTTATGCCGTGGCCGTCGTGGGCGTTGAAAAATTTGATTTCATCCCCGGCGCTGTAGCCCATGCGCCCGTCGGTCATGACGCCGTCAATATCAAGTACGAGAGCTTTTATCTTATTGATTTTTTCCTGTGAGATCATAAATAGCCTTTACTTCCTGCAGAACCGTTTTAAGCATAGCGAAGTCCAGGGAATTAGGACCGTCCGAGAGGGCTTTTTCCGGCTCGGGATGGACTTCCGTAAACAGCGCGTCTATTCCTACCGCGGCGGCCGCCCGCGCGAGCGGCCGGATAAATTCGCGCCGGCCGCCGGAGACGTTGCCGAGGCCGCCGGGCAACTGTACCGAATGCGTCGCGTCAAAAACTACCGGGACGCCCAGTTCCCGCATTATCGCCAGGCCGCGCATATCGACGACCAGATTGTGGTAACCGAAACTCGTTCCGCGTTCGGTAAGCATTACTTTATCATTACCCGAATCCTGCACTTTTTCAATGGCGCAGCGCATGTCTTCGGGAGCCATGAACTGGCCTTTTTTGATGTTGACGGTTTTACCGGTCGCGGCGCATGCCGCCACCAGGTCGGTCTGGCGGCAGAGGAAGGCGGGTATCTGCAGTACGTCGGCGACTTCGGCGCATTGTGCCGCCTGATGCGCTTCGTGGACGTCGGTTACGACGGGCAGGGCGAACGAACTCCTGATTTTCCCCAGGATTTCCAGGCCTTCCTCGATGCCGGGGCCGCGAAATGATTTTACGCTGGAGCGGTTTGCTTTGTCAAAAGAGGCCTTGAACATGTACTGGACATCCATTGCGGCGCACAGTTCCTGCAGGTAAGCGGCAATGGTTTTGCACATTTCCAGACTTTCAACGACACACGGGCCGCCGATCAGGGTCAGTTTTTTGCCGATGACGACATTTTCGGAGATTACGATGTTGTTCATAGGATTGTATGCCTTTCGTTACGCATTTCTTCTTCATCCTGGATTGTCTGGCGGAGTTTTACCTCGGCGATTTCCAGGTCTTCGGGAGTGTCGACTCCGATACTTTCGAGGTTGCTGCGCATTAAGTATATTTTTATACCGTTTTCGAGAGCCCGCAGTTGTTCCAGTTTTTCGCAGGCCTCCAGGGAGCTTTCCGGCAGGGAAACGAAATGTTCAAGCGTCGCTTTGCGGTAGGAGTAGATTCCCCAATGCAGCAGGACGGCGGTATCCGTTCCGCCTTCGCGCAGGAAAGGAATCAGCGCCCGGCTGAAGTATAACGCGAAATCAAAATTATCCACTACGACTTTTACTTTATTGGGATCGGCGAGCGCTTTGCGCGGAGCCGGGACGCCTACCGTACCCATTTCGATTTCCGGGTTCGACTGCATAAGGACTATCAGGTCATTTATGGCTTCCACCGGGATCAGAGGTTCATCGCCCTGGATATTGATGATGATGTCGCAGTCCAGTTCCGCCGCCGCTTCGCAAATGCGGTCCGTGCCGGAGGGATGGTTGGCGGAAGTCATTACCGCCTTGCCGCCGAAAGCTTCGACGGCGTCGATAACCCGCTGGTCATCGGCGGCAATCATGACTTCATCGGCAACTGAAGCCAGAGCTTTTTCATAAACCCACTGGATCATCGGCTTGCCGCACAGTTCAGCCAGGACTTTACCCGGAAAACGGGTACTGGCGAAACGTGCCGGAATAATTGCTGCACTCCTGTTATTCACAACTGAATCTCCCTGTTAAAGCTTTCAAGCAGTTCCTCTTTACCGACGGTGACCGTACCGACTTTACCGACGACGATTCCGGCGGCGTGGTTGGCTATTTCGGCGGCTTCCACCGGGTCGGCGCCGGCGCAAAGGGCCAGCGTGAAAGCCGCTATAACCGTATCGCCGGCTCCCGATACGTCGTAAACTTCGCGCGCTTTCGTAGGGATTACCACCATTTCCTTACCTTGGCGGAATAACGCCATACCCTGCGCCGCCAGCGAAATTATCAGGTAATCCGGTTCCCATTCCTCCAGCAGTTGAGCGGCGACTGCCTGCAGTTGAAAGTCTTTTTCGACCGGCATTCCGTTTTCCTGCGGGAAAGTCCCGGTCATGGCAAACGCTTCGCTGCGGTTCGGTTTCATAACGCTCAGGCCTTTGACCCTGTGCAGATGGCCCGGGTTGGGATCGAGGGAAGTTATGATATTGTTCTTATTGGCGCTTTCGATGATTTGTTCGAGCATTTTTTCATTCAGGACGCCTTTGCCGTAATCTTCGAAAATTATTGCGTCGAGAGCCTGTTGCTCTATCAGTTCCTTTACCCCGTCGATTATTTCCTGGCGGATAAGTTCGCCGATTTTTTCCGTGTCCTCGAAATCAACCCGCAGGAGCTGCTGTGCCGAAGCGATAATACGTTGTTTTTTAGTTGTCCGGCGCGTCCTGTCCACGGACAGGGTGGACGGATCGATGGCATAATCACTGAACAGCCTTTTTATTTCCTCGCCGTCGGGGTCGGCGCCGATAACTCCGTAGGCGTCCACCCTGCCGCCGAGCGTAACCACATTACGCATTACGTTGGCGGCTCCGCCGAGGCAGCAGCTTTTCTTTTTTACCTGGACCACCGGTACCGGAGCTTCCGGGGAAATACGTGAAGCCTTGCCCCATATATAAACGTCAAGCATCAAGTCGCCGACGACTGCGATTCTCTTATCACAAAATTTATCAACGATTTGCGAGAGCCGCTTTCTTTTCATAAAATATTCTCCCAGATACGGTAAACTCAATTAATGTGTCCCGGTCATTTCTTTTTCCAGTATCTTAATGAACTTCCCGTTGTTCAGTTTCAGATTGCTGCTGTATGCTCCCTGTTTGTGCAGATGGTTATAGAATTCATAAAGCCCGCTTATGGCGCTGTCGATTTCTTCAATATCCTTGAGTTGTATCTGATATTGATACTGGCGCAGGTAATCGGCGAGCGGAGTCAGGCTGTTGGCAAGGATTTTCGCTTCCTCTTCGGCGTATTCCCGCTTGGATCTGAAACGCAGAAAATACCGCCGGATGACGTCAAAACGCCCGATCATTTCCTGACGGGCGACTTCCTGTCCGTGTACCCCTTCGATTTCCAGATGGGCCGGAATAAAAACGGCTATGAAAAGTTCAAACGAAATGATCATGAAGAAAATTACGACAGCCGAATAAGCGATATAGTCTTTTTTGAAATTCGCTGAAAAGTCAGGTTTATTCAAAAATAACCTCCGGAATATTTCAATACCGGTTTGCCCCCGGCAATAAATTTATAGAAATTTGTTATTTTAACCACTTATCCGCACTGATAAAACACTAATCAAGAAAGTTCTTTGCGGCTTTGCCGCAAAAAATCAGTGTCGAATCAGTGAAAATTAGTGGTTTTCCCCCGGCATAGCCGGTTAAGTCTATTTTTCAAATAATCAGATACATTACAAGTAAAAAAAACGATTGCAACTTTTATCGGTTAAATTTTGGCAATGTCGCCGAGTTTACCGGTTCCGACGAGACCGCCGGGAGTCAAAAAAAATAAAAAAATAACGAAACCGGCGTTCGGGACGCTGGTCGTCCGTTGGTTTTGTACGCAACTTGTTGCGAGCCCGGGCAAAGCGATGTCCTGAAAAAATCAGCGCAGCGGGCGAACGCCGCCTTCGAAATATGGATATGCTTTTATGAGTCACTCATGCAACTCCAAGCTTGCTTGGTTTTGTCGGAGCGTGTGAGCTGCATGAGAAATGATGTTGCATCTTCTGCATTTTGTGCCACAAACCCTGAAAAGTCAGAACCCTTTCGCCGTCAAGCCCCAATCCGGCATAAAACGCTACGCTATTTATTCCGTTTATGGCTTGACTGCTTCAGGAACCTGACTGTTATGTCGAGTGGAAAAACTTATAAAGAGAAAGCGTAAGTGAACGGTTTTGCAGTTTGGGAACTTGACAGAAGCGGGGTTCCGACTTATGTCATAAACCGACGATGAGGCCAAAAATTACGGCATGAATGAATATATGCATATAACGCTGTGTGCAAGTTTTCCAAATAATAATCCCCACTGGATTAAATGTTAATAGTTGGAACCTATGGTTCGAAGCGCAAAAAGAACCAACCCCAAAGGGGTTGAATAATTAAATGGCGAGTATTGGTAATTCAACCGCATTCGGGGTTGGGATAATAGAAGCGAATGTTCCGTGGGTAAAATGCATTAATATACGCAAAAAAAACTTGCACACGGCATATGCATATGTATTATTAAAGATTGCAAATCGGTATAAAAACCCGATTTTGTCCGGCAAACAAAAGCCTGGCGCACGACTATGGAGAAAAAGCAATATGCAGTTATATTCGTAACTATGGCCATGCGCCCGGCAGGGATGGGATGTAGATATAGAATTTCGATTCTTCGAATTATGGAATCCAACAAGTAATATTTTGACCATTTGGGGCAAAAGTTGTTTTTGATGTAGTTATAAGCCATTGTTCATTAAATGGATAATCCATATTTTAAAGGAGTCTAACTTTTGATTAAAGCATCTCCCGATGCCACGGCTGTCCCAGCCGTGCTTTCCGCAACTGCGCCCCTTGGGACAGGGGCGGCTACACCTTTTCCGATTTTATCAATATTTCTTTCGTAACACGCAACACGTAACACGTTCATTTGGTTCCGGCTATGCTGGTTTGGGATATTACAATACAATATCTAAGGCGGGCTTTGCGCGACCAGCGGTTCGCCGCTGGATCACGACCAGGGCAAGCCCTGGACGACGAGAAAATCCTGTGGATTTTCCGTAATTTAAAAAACATTTTTATTATAGAAGTTTAGAACAAAGACACTAACGTCCCGGAATCGTCGGGACGGTCACGCCCGCAGCTCTGATAAAATTTTTGCACCCGCATAATTTCCCGTTTTCAGTTATCATTCGGATGAGCCTGTCATCAATCTCCTCATCCGTGCAAGCGTAGGATATTATCTGTTCAAGCTCACATTCGGGACCGTATTCCCCGGCATCATCCGGGAGCCTCGCACAACTGTAACAGTTGTTTACCAGTCACTCCATGAATTCCCCGCATTCAGGAAAGATTTCATCCAGCGTCATACTGCTTTTCTCCTGTTATTTCAATACACCTTAAATTCGGCCGAATTATTCGAAATACCCTTCCGTTAAAACTCTGTAAAGCCAAAAGGCCGACAGAACAACTGTACCGAAAATTACCGAATAACCAAATAATTTGATAAGAAATTCTTCCATCGCTCCAACGTCCCTTGTTTTCGTTTAATTCCCGTAAAAATTTATGCCGTCGCCGCGGCTTCCGTTTGCTTTCGCACCTGAGTTTGCGAACAGGTTTTGCGCTTTTCCGGCAACTCCAGTTTTTTGAAGCTTGCATCAAACGTTTTGTCGGAAATCAGATCTTTCTTTCGCAGATCATTCAAAACCGCACTTAAAATAACTTCTTCTCCAATAGTCATTTTTTACCTCTTTAATCTAATAGGTTAAGATTTTTGCAGGGGAAACTAATTTTTTGTAAAAATAATCCTTTCTATTGCTTTGGTAAATCGTATCAATTTTTGTTGAACGGTCTTTAAAGCTGTTTTTACTGATTTTATGCGTTAATCTCCTTTTTTGTTTAAAATTTCCATAAAGCTCAATCTTGGACATTTTTTAGGAAGTCCGCTTATTGCTTAAAATGAATCTATACCTTTTAGATTTATGTGCAAGTCGTTTTTCTGTAAAAATAACAAAAAAATTGAAAAACAGGAAATTAGGGATATGTTTATAAGGGAAGATTTACATATTTTGCAAAAATATAAGGTGGCCCGTTGATGAATCAAAAACAATCTTTTGGCAAATATCTGGAAGAATTGCTGCGGAAATACGGCGTTAAAAAAACAGTACTGGCTGACGTGCTTAAGGTATCTCCTCAATTCATATCCAGCATTATTAAAGGTAGAAAGACCCCAAGCCGTGAAGGTTTTAATACGATACTGACTTTTCTGGGTAAACACCTGACGCCCTTGGAAGAGCAGAACCTGGCTAACCGGCTGATCTACGCCAAAACAGGTTTAACCAGTCTGTTTGCGTGGAAAACAGGCGCCGGGTTTACTTATCCGGACATCGAAAAGACGGACCCCGGCAATATCAACATGGATGAACAGATAGTTCTCGGTCTTTATCGGGGTCTGATCCCCAAGGCGCAGATTGAAGTTATTAATTTTCTGCGTCAGAAAGAAATGGAAATGATTGAACTCCAGCATGAACTTATTAAGGAAGCCCGAAAAGACCGGGCTTTAAATAGCGCCTCAAATAAATAGTCGTTACTGAATCCCCTTTTAAATAATTAGAGTCCGGTCACTTATTTTATCAAACGCCGGTTTTTTATTGCCAGCTTTTCAGCTTGTTCTTATATTTCTCACGCTGTGTGCAAGTTTTCCAAATAATAATCCCCACGGGATTAAATGTTAATAGTTGGAACCTATGGTTCGAAGCGAAAAAAGAACCAACCCCAAATGGGGTTGAATAGTTAACAACCACCCCTCAAAGGGATAATTTTATTTATTGTGTCCTTTTTGGGCATGCTTAGAGTTCCTGGCTCTGTTCGGATATCTTTTGCTGTCCATAGTTTAAGCCCGGCACGGCTGAGGACAGCCGTGGAGGACATAGATATTATGAGAAAGGTGTAGC
>JAQUOK010000133.1 GCA_028717165.1 Victivallaceae bacterium
AAAAATTAGAAACATATTGTATATTTTATAAAAAACGTTAAAAAGGAATCAATGTCTAAACATGGGGAAGTAACTGATGGCTCCGATCGGCTATAGTTTTAATGCGAACAAGCCTGTTTACCGCTCAAAAGAGCGAAGCGAAAGCAAACGTATATTTATAATTTTCATACTTGTAAGCGCCTGTTTTGCCGCAATATTATATTTCCTTTTCGGGTATGAAAGAGAGGAAGGCAAACCCGAAGGAACGGAAAAACAATACATTTCCCTGGCACCGAAGCCGGAAAATGTCTCTAAAGTGTCGCCTTCTGTTCCCGCCCCTGTTCCTGCCCGGGCTGCGGAAAAAGCAGCTGCTGCTGTGAAGCAACAGGCGGAAAAACCGGTTCCGGCTCCCGTCGAGGCGAAGCCGGCTGCCGCAGCCTTGTCTTTTCCCGAAGCTGAAAAAAACCTTGCGGAAGCGGAAGCCGCTTACGCTAAAGGAGAATATAGTAAAGTCCGCGAGTGCTGTTACCGGATTTTTGCCAGCCGCAAGATTCCGGATGAGCACCCGTTGTGGCAGAAAACCGCGGACATTCTGGGCAAGGCGAATATAAAAATACTTTTTACCGACTATCCTTTCCCTGAAAAGAAAGCAGCCTATAGTGTTCAGCCCAATGACGGCCTCCGAAAAATCGCCATGACCTACAATGTCAGCAGCGAGGCGGTTCAGCGGAGCAACAACATGAAATTGACGGATTTTAATGTCCAGTTGGGTAAAACCTATAATATTTACGCCGGCGACTGGCAAATCGTCATCAGTAAATCCAGAAAGCAACTTTATTTGTTCGACGGCGGAAAAATTTTTAAAGTCTATAACATCGGCGTCGGTAAGGACAACCGCACTCCCGCCGGGATTTTCAAGACCGGCGGAAAAAGGAAAAATCCAGACTGGTATTCGCCGAAAGGGAAAATTCCGTTCGGGGAAAAGGGCAATGTGCTGGGAACCCGCTGGATAAGGCTGGTTCCGGACGGTAAAACCAGCCGCCCGGTCAGCGGTTTGGGCATTCACGGCACCTGGGAGCCGGACAGCATCGGCAAGGCTGAAAGCAACGGCTGCGTAAGGCTCCTTAATGAAGACGTCGAAGAACTTTTCGCGATAATTCCGGATGAGGGAAAATCCGTTTCCGTAAAAATTATCGAGTAAACCTGTAAAAAAGGGTAATTGAATTATGGCTAATACTTGTCTTGATTTTGAAAAACCGATTTTTGAATTGGAAAAAAAACTGGCTGAATGGCGGGAATTCAGCGCTGATAACGATATCGATGTAAACGGCGAAATGGAATCACTGGAACAGAAGATCCAGGACTTGATGAAAAACACCTATACCAGCCTGACTCCGTGGCAGCGAGTCCAGTTGGCGCGGCATCCCCTGCGGCCCTATACGCTGGATTATGTGACTGAAATATTTACGGACTTTATCGAACTGCACGGCGACCGCCGTTTCCGGGACGACGGCGCGATAATCGGCGGCTTCGCGAAACTGGACGGCAAAAAAGTAATGCTTATCGGTACCCAGAAAGGCCGGGAAATGAAAGAAAAAGTGCACCGCAATTTCGGACTGCCTCAGCCCGAAGGCTACCGCAAGGCGATACGTCTTATGCATCTGGCGGATAAGGCCGGCGTGCCGATTATCACTTTTGTCGATATGCCGGGGGCTTTTCCGGGGGTTGATTCCGAAGAACGCCATATTGCCGAAGCTATTGCCGTTAACCTGCGCGAAATGTTCTCTCTTAAAGTACCGGTTATTTGCGTGGTTATCGGCGAAGGCGGCAGCGGCGGCGCAATCGGCATCGGGGTCGGCAACCGCATCCTGATCCTGGAAAACGCCTATTATTCGGTTATTACCCCGGAAGGCTGTGCCGCCATTTTGTGGAAAGACCGGAAATATTCCGAGCAGGCGGCGGCGGCTTTGAATCCGACCGCGGCGAAACTGGAAGAGCTCGGCATTGCCGATGAAGTGATTCCCGAGCCGCTCGGCGGCGCGCACAAGGATTGTGCCGCTACCGCCAAGGCGATCAGGAAATCATTGAAGCTCCACCTTCGGGAGCTTGAGAAATTAAGCCCGGAACAGTTGAAAGACCAGCGTTACAAGAAATTTCGCAGGATGGGCAGATTCATGGAAGGTGCCGCCGAATAATGAAAAACGCATTAACCGTCAGGGAAGCTCTGAAAAAAGACGTTCCCGGTATTCATGAATTGTTGTGCATTTATGCGGCGAAACAGATAATTCTGGCGCGCAGTCCGGAAGACATAGAACATTATCTCGGTAATTTCATTATTGCGGAACTGGACGGAAAGTTGTGCGGCTGCTGTGCTGTGCGGGATTTTGACAACGACCTCCTGGAAGTGCGCTCCCTGGTGGTCAGGCCGGGGCTGGAGGGCAAAGGCATCGGCCGCGCCATGGTTGAAGCGATAATTGCCGGTCTGAAGCTGAAACGGGAAAAATTCTGTCTGTTCGCCCTGACCTATCAGAAGGAATTCTTCCAGAAACTCGGTTTTCATCTGGTTGTGAAAGAAATGTTTCCGCAAAAAATCTGGAGCGACTGCTCGAAATGTCCGAAGAAAGACAACTGCGACGAGTCGGCGCTGGTTTTCCAGTATGACGGCGAATGAACCTGGATCAAAGGATAGTCAAGTCAAAACTTACCGCTGCGGCGGAGGGTTTCCGGCTCGACGCCTATCTCGCAAAACGTTTTTCCTATCACACCCTTGAAAAATGGCGGGAGCTCATCGCCGATGGCCGGATCCTGCTGAATGACGAACCTGTTCCGGGAGATAATATCCTGCACTGCGGCGATGTTTTGAACTATATTCCGGCTGTTCTCGAAGAACCTCCGGTTGATTTGAATTATTCGGTCATTTATCAGGACGCCGATATTCTGGTGATCAATAAAAGCGGCGATCTGCCCTGTCATCCGGCGGGGCCGTTCTTTAAACATACCCTTTGGCACCATGCAAGCTGCGTTTACGGTAAGATCTATCTGGTGAACCGCCTTGACCGCGAAACTTCCGGCCTGCTGCTGGCCGCCCGTTCACCTGAAGTTGCCGGAACGCTCTCCCGCCAACTGCCGCACCTGGAAAAGGAATACCGGGCGCTGGTTTTCGGAGAATTTACCGGACCGGTCAATGCCGCCGGTTTCCTGGTTCAGGATGCGGCAAGCGCCGTCCGCAAAAAGCGCCGCTTTGTCTTCCCGGAACAGGTCCCGGAAAATGCGGGAAAGATCTGTGCCGCGGAGACCTGGTTTGAGCCGCTGTGGACAAAGAACGGGATCAGCATGGTCAGGGCGCTTCTTAAAACCGGCCGTCTGCATCAGATAAGGGCGAGCTTGTTTTCTTTGGGGTTTCCGCTCGTGGGCGACAAACTCTACGGTCCTGATGACCGCATATATTTAAAAATACGGGAAAACAAAATAAGCGCTTCCGACTGGCAGAAGCTGCGCATGCGCCGTCAGGCCCTGCATTCATACCGTTTGAGCTTCGTTCATCCGGTAAGCCGGGAGATTCTGGAATTCACCGCGCCGCTGCCCCCGGATTTTGCGTTTTAATATTTATTGATATTTTAAGTTTTCGCAATTTGAATTAAAGGCATTTTATATTCTATTAGAATATAATCGGAATATCGGGAAAATCCTTTTTTATTCAAGGAGTACGGGCAGTGCAGGCTATAGCTGAAATCGTAAAAAAACACAAGCAGGAACATGTATTAAGATTTATTGATGAATTGAAGCCGATGCAGCGCAGTGAACTTCTGCGCCAGCTTGAGCAAATTGATTTTGCTGAACTTGACCGGCTGATTGCTGAATATGTAATGAAAACTCCTGAGATCAGGATTCCGGAAGATCTCGAACCGGCGCCGTTCTTTCCGCTGAAACCCAGGGACGACGAACAAAAAAAGCGTTACGCGGAAGCTGCCGTACTCGGCGAAAAATTACTGCGCGGCGGTAAAGTGGCAGTCCTGACGGTTGCCGGCGGGCAGGGGACGCGGCTGGGTTTTGACGCCCCGAAAGGGACTTTCCCGATCACCCCGGTCAAAGGAAAAAGCCTGTTCCAGTATTTTGCCGAATCCATTACGCGCGCCGGAATAAAATATGAGACCGAGCTGACCTGGTACATAATGACCAGCAAACTGAATAACGAAGCGACCCGCGACTTTTTCGAAAAACATAATTATTTCGGGCTCGATCCTGAAAACGTGATCTTTTTCACGCAGGGGACAATGCCCGCGATCGACTATAACGGAAAACTGCTGCTTGCGGAAAAGAATTCCCTGGCGCTGGCTCCGGACGGCCATGGCGGCACCCTGCTGGCTTTGCGCCGCTCAGGCTGCCTTGACCGCATGAAATTCGACGGCGTTGAATATATTTCCTATTTCCAGGTGGACAATCCTCTGGTTTCCGTGGTGAACCCGCTTTTTATCGGGCTGCACGCCATGGCGGAATCGGATATGAGCGCCATAATGCTGGCGAAAACCGGCCCTTTTGAAAAACTCGGGAATTTCTGCATCAGCAATAACAAACTGATGATTATCGAATACAGCGACCTGCCTGATGAACTCGCGAAAGCCAGAAACCGGGACGGCAGCCTCAAGTTTATCGCCGGCAGCCCCGCAATCCATGTGCTTAACCGCAAATTCGTTGCCGAATTGACTAAAACCGGCAGCCTGCAGCTTCCGTGGCACCGGGCTGATAAAAAAATAAAATATGTCAATGGGGAAGGTAAAATCATTACGCCGGAAACTCCTAACGGCGTCAAACTGGAATCATTTATTTTCGACGCTCTTCAACTTGCCGGCAAAACCATGCTTCTGGAAGCCGACCGCAAAGAGGAATTCGCGCCGACCAAAAACAAAACCGGTGTGGATTCAGTGGAAAGCTGCCGTGAAATGCTGATTGACCGTGATGCCGGACGCCTTGAACGTGCCGGGGTGAAAGTTCCCAGGACGGCGGACGGCAGGACGGCGGTAAAGATCGAGATTTCGCCGCTGGCAGTAATTGACGACGAAGACGCGCGCAGTCATTGTAAATCGGAGAACATCGTTGAAATCAGCAGCAGCCGGGAAAGTTTTTATCTGACGTGAACCTGAACCGATAACGGGGAAGAAAATGATAAAAATTGTTGAATTCAGTATCAACGAAATCATTCTTGAGGAAAAGGCCTGTTCAGATTTGGTTATGCGGGCCTGCCTGCGCTCTCCCGTTACGCCGCGCCGTGTCACCGGAATGTGTTCCAGCCGGGATAAAGTATTTGTTATATTGGAAGCTTGTCCCCAGGATACTCCCCCGCCGGTATACCGTTTTGCGCTTCTGGCCTCTTCGGCGAATGATGAGGCGGAAATCGATTCGCAGATTTCTTCGCGCTATTACGCCGGGTTCAGGACAATAGGTTCATTTACGGTTGATAATCAGCTATGGGCGCTTTTTGCATACAGGGAAAACGAAGGTGTTCAAGAATAAAAACTATGCAGAATATACATATACCGGAACAAATACTTGAACAATACAATCAAAGCCCTGCCGAAAAATCTATTTTTTATGCCTGCGGAATGCTCGTGGTAGTTACTTTTATCCTGCTGTTCGGGCTGACCATGCTTTATTCGACTTCCTACGATCCGGCTTATTACGGGACGCCATACTTTAAAAAGCAGTTGCAATGGGCGGCGGCCGGGCTGATTTTCGGGATTGCCGCGTTTGTCGTCGGGCACAAGAAATTATCCGAATGGAGCGTTTTTTTCATGCTGCTGACAATATTCCTGCTGGCGATAGCCGACTTTTGTTTTCCGGCGGTCAAGGGAGCGCACCGCTGGATACCGTTGCAGAAGGTCGGTATTCCCGCCAATATCCAGCCTTCAGAACTGGCAAAAATAGCCCTCGCCCTCTATCTGGCGAAATACTGTTCCGCGAATATGCGTTACATCAATGAACTTTTCAATTTGAAATCCGTCATTTTTTTCGGGATCTGCGGCTTTATGATCGGGCTGGTGCTGCTGGGCAAGGACCTCGGCACTACGCTCCTGCTGGTATCGGTAATGGCCCTTGTCCTTTTCGTTACCGGAATGCGTCTGCGCTGGCTGATTCCGCCGGCGGCGGTAATGCTCACTTCGCTTTTCTACCTGATAGAACGTTTTGACCCGGAGCGTTTTTCCCGCCTGACTTCATTCATGGATCCGGAATCCTGCCGTTCGGAAGCCGGTTACCAGTTATGGAATTCCCTGCTCGCATTCGGTTCCGGAAGCTGGCTGGGAATCGGGTTCGGCGAGAGCCGGCTCAAGGCAAAATACCTGCCGGAAGCACATACCGATTTTATTTTGTCGATAGTCGGCGAGGAACTGGGACTGCTGGCGTTGTCGCTGGTGATCTTCGCCTATCTGGCTTTTGCCTGGTTCGCTCTGAAAATAAGTTTGAATTCACGTACCCGTCAGGGTACTTTACTGGGACTGGCTCTTACGACTACGATTGTTCTGCAGGCGATCATCAATATCGGCGGTGTTACCGGGGCTTTCCCCACTAAAGGCATGCCGGCGCCGCTCATCAGTTACGTGTGCACTAATCTGGTAATGGTTCTGACTGCTGCGGGTTTGCTGATGAGTATTGCGGCTGAAACCGCTTCCCGCGGTTTCCATGAACAACTGCTGGAATCGATAAAAGCACGGCTGCCGTTCAGGAAAAAAGAATAAAAAACGGGAATTTTCATGACGAGAAAAATTACAAAAATAAAACATCTGGCCATAACCTGCGGCGGTACGGGCGGACATTTTCTTCCCGGTCTGACTATTGCGCGGCATTTCCTGGGACGCCATACTAAAGTACTGCTGCTGCTGGGAGGAAAGAATATCGAACACCAGGCGGAGACCGCGGAGGATTTCGCCATTCAGGTGGTCAGGCTGAAAACGATGCCGGCGCCGCGCCTGCCGTTCGCGATATTTAAATTCCTCTACGGAACTGTCCGGGGGACGCTCGCCTCAATCAGGGCCATGCGCAAATTCCGTCCGGACGCTCTGCTGGCGATGGGCAGTTTCGCTTCGATGCCCCCGGTTCTGGCGGCAAGGATACTGGGGGTGCCGATCTTTCTCCATGACGGCAATGCCAGGATCGGCAGAGCCAACCGTTTTTTCAGTTCGTGGGCCCGCCTGATGGGTACGGCTTTTCCGCCGGTGAATGCCGCCGGAATAAAATGCCCTTATGAGTATATCGGCATGCCGGTGCGGCCCGAACTTGATTTTCAGCCGATGGAAAAGCCGGAGGCGATAAAAAAGATCAATGCCCTTTTCGGGCTTGATTTCAAACCTGAGATTCCGACGCTTCTGATTTTCGGCGGCAGCCAGGGAGCTCAGATTTTTAACGAAACTTTTCCGCAGATAATGATAGAGTCGGGGCGTACTGATTTTCAGGTGCTGCATTTGACCGGGGAAGGCAAATGCGAGAGTGTGAAGGCGGTTTATGAAAACGCGAAATTTCCGGTTTTATGTTTGGCTTCGACTTCGGGCATGCACTGGTTTTATCAGGCGGCGGATGCGGTTGTTTGCCGCGCGGGGG
>JAQUOK010000134.1 GCA_028717165.1 Victivallaceae bacterium
TTAAAAACTCTTCCCGACGATGAAGTCCGAAACGGACTGGCCGAAGTAGTGAAATACGGCATGATCCGGGACTGGGATTTTTTCCGGCTGCTTGAGGAGAATGTTACGGCCCTGGGCAGCCTTGATATGAAATTTTATACGCAAATTATCAGGCGCTGCTGTGAGATCAAGGCCGAAGTAGTAAGCCGCGACGAGCGCGAAAGCGGTTTGCGGGCCATACTTAATTACGGACATACTTTCGGGCATGCGATCGAGCTGCTTTCCGGTTTCGGTATCGCGCACGGCGCGGCGGTGGCGGTCGGAATGGCGGTTGCCGCCGAACTCGGGGTTTTAAGCGGCCGGATTACGCCGGATTACGCCGCACGCCAGAATGCTCTGCTGAAAAATATCGGGCTGCCGGTTTCTGTTCCCCCCGGTTTTGATCCGGAAAAAATATATGCCGCCATGCTGCATGATAAAAAGACGCTCGGCGCCAGAATAAAACTGGTTCTGCCGGCAGGCGAAGGGAAAGTGTCGATAGTCGAGGATGTAGATCCTGAATTAATAATTCAAGCCGTAAGGAACTGCTGTGACTGACCGCGAGGCTTATATTGTTTTAAATATGATTTCCGGCGTTGGTACCGCACGGTTTAAAATTCTGGTGGAGAATTTTGGCGAACCGCACCGGATATTCGAAGAAAGTGCTGAAAGTCTTTCCCGCCTGAAAGGCATCAGCCGGGAGCTGGCGGAAAAAATAATTTTCTGGGAGAAGGATATTGACCTTTACGGTGAACTTGATTTCGCGGAAAAGAGCGGAACCCGGATAGTTACCCTGACCGACGCCGAATATCCTGAAATACTCAAAGGTATTTATGACCCGCCTTTATGCCTGTATGTCCGGGGGAAACTTCCCGACTTTACTTACAACTCACTGGCGGTGGTCGGTTCCCGCCGCGCTACTATCTACGGGCGCAAAATGGCCAAACATCTCACGGAAGCGGCTGTTCTCGCCGGGTGGAAAATAATTTCCGGCCTGGCTTTCGGGATAGATGCGGTAGCACATCAGGCCGCGGTTGACGCGGGCGGGATAACGGTTGCGGTTCTGGGCGGCGGCCTGGCGCGGATCCATCCGCAGGAACATGTGCCGCTGGCCCGTGATATAATTGAAAGCGGCGGCGCTTTGATAAGCGAATTCCCGATGAAATTTCCGGTAAACCGGCAGTCTTTTCCGCGCCGCAACCGGATAGTTTCCGGGTTAAGCGAAGCGGTGCTTATTGTCGAGGCCGGCTTGAAAAGCGGGGCGCTGATAACCGCTGACCTGGCCATGGAGCAGGGCAAGGACGTTTTCGCGGTTCCCGGCCATGCCGACAATCCGCAGGCGAAAGGCTGCCATAAACTGATCAAGCAGGGCGCCAAGCTGACGGAGGACTTCAGCGATATTCTGGAAGACTGTGAGTCTTTGCCGGGTTTTGACCTGCGTGACGAAGTCAGGGAAAAACCGGCGGAACCCGTAAAGCCGGTAAAACCGGCAAATCTGAGCGACGAGGAATATAAAATCATCGGGTTACTGGAGGATGAGGCAAAATCATTCGATTATATTGCTCAGGAAACAGCTATGCATGTCGCTTCATTAAACGGTCTTTTGACCAAAATGGCGATGAAAATGATCGTGATCCAGCATCCCGGAAAAATCTACTCGTTACGGCGATAAGGATGCGGATTATTTTACAGTGGGGAATATGGGCATAAGCGCTAAACATCATGTTTTGAGGATACTTACGTGTTTGTAGTACCGCTTTTAAACGGAATTTCCCCCGGAGACAATGGTTCTGCCTTCCGCCTGAAGGCGGCACTGCAAACGTGAGATAATACAAGTAACGTCTCTCATAAACGGTTCGTCGGAGCCTTGCCCCCCAAGAAAAACTCCGATGAAATATGAACCGTGGAGGGCGAGCCGAGCACGAAAAACGCGGACTAAATGAGATAGTTAGCGCTTATGGGGAATATGGGTAATGTATGAATTGTTCAGCACAAGGAGCATAAAATGTCGGAAAAACCAGATTACTGGCGGCTTGGCCGTGAAGAACTGAGAAGATATTCCGCCGATCCGGAACAGCTTGCCCGCTGTCGTCTGTCATCACTCGAAGACGGCAACGGCCGCGGCATGAGGATCATCGATTTCAATAACGGTTCCGGATTGAATTTTACAGTCGTCCCGGACCGCGGAATGGATATTACGGACACTTATTTCAAAGGCGTTCCGATTGCTTTCAGGGCTCCGGCCGGTTATGTGAACGGCGCTAAATTCGAATCAAAAGGTTTCGGCTGGCTGCGTTCGTGGGCAGGCGGCATGGTTGCCACCTGCGGTCTGCGGAATGTCGGGCCTCCGGGCGAAGACAGCGGCGCGGTTCTTGAACCGGAATGGGGACTGCACGGCCGCATCGGGCACCAGAGCGCTGAAAATTTATGCATCCGGCAGTTCTGGCAGGACGATAGATTCATCCTGAAAGCGGAAGGGAAAATGCGGGAAGCCGCCCTGTTTTCGGAAAACCTCAGGCTTGAACGCGAAATTACAACGGTAATGGGCGACAACACTGTTTACCTGACGGACAGAGTTGCCAATGAAGGCGGCGCCAGTGAAGTGCTTCAGATATTGTATCACTGCAATTTCGGTTATCCCGCAATTTCTCCGGGAACGATGCTGAAAGCGGCGGATCATAAGGTTTCTCCGCGGGACGCGGGGGCATCGAAGAATGTTGACCGCTGGCATTTATTTGAGGAACCGGTACCGGGGTTTCAGGAGCAGTGTTTTCTGCATGAAATTCCGGCTGATGGAACCGGTTTTGCCGAAATAAAATTACTTAACCCGCTTCTCGGCCTGGAAGCGAAACTCGCATGGGATACTTCTACGCTTCCCAATATGATGCAGTGGAAAATGCAGGGTGTCGGCGCTTACGCTTTGGGGCTGGAGCCGACGAACTGTACGGTTTCCGGGCGGACCGCGGATATCATGAATAAAAAGGCGAGATTCATCGAGCCCGGCGAGGAAATCAGTTTCAGGATAAAATTGTCATTTGCCTGAAATTTTTCTAACTTTGTGCCGGCACGGCTGGGGACAGCCGTGGCGTAAAAACGTTGCACTGCGAATTAGATTGTCTCCCGTTCCCCGCCGTGCAACGAACGACATTATATGGCCGGTCTCACCGAGACACGACGTTACTTGGGGCATCAGACAAAAATTAACAATTCGACCTAAAACAGCATAATTATGATTGGATAAATATTTTAGGAATTTTTGCTATTGCATCTTTAAGTAACTTTTCAATAATAACAGCCTCATCAAGTCCGGTGTTGCGACGGATTTTGGCAACAGCTTTTCTGATTTCACAGTTCTTGTCTGGAATACTGAGCTGGTAACAGGGCTTTTTCATTATTGCATCTCCAATTATTTATAACAGTATAAAACTATAGAAAAATAAAAAACAAATAAAAAACATAAAAAAACAGTTAGGTTTATGGATATTTTGATATATTATTTATCAGTAAACCTATATCGGTTGCAGCGCAAGCAGATAAATGACATGTAAAAAGTTTTTGTGGAAAAAGTTGGGGGGCGTGGCTCGTTACATCCGTTTTTTTTATTTTACATCCCACGGCCCACGGCTTACGGCCCAAAGTGCAGAAGATGCAAAAATGATTTTGTCAAAAATGATTGACTTTCACTTCGTTCAGTCTCAGCCGTTGCAAAGTCTGTCAAAATAACAAATTCCTATAGTATCAAGTTATAGGATGTCCCATTGCGCTGTAAAAGGAAACTTTTGTGCTGACCAGACTGACAATGGATGACTTCGTACTGGTGAAGGATTTTTTTATAACGGTCGCCCGCCGGGACCCGCAGCCGGAATTCCCGCGCCATACCCATGAATTTTCCGAACTGGTGATAATCACTAAAGGGCACGGAGCGCACCGGGTTGACGAAGCGGAATTTCCGGTTTCGGTGGGGGATGTTTTTGTCATCAGCGGCGGTCGGGAACATGAATTCAGCGATATGGAACAACTCGCCTTGGTAAACGTGATTTTCGATCCAGATAATCCCGCATTGAGAAACCTGGATACAAGCGATTTGCCCGGTTTCCGCTCGCTGTTTTTTCTGGAGCCCAGGCACTGCAAAAACCACAGGTTCGAAAGCCGGCTGCGCCTGTCCGGCGAAGACCTGAAAAAAGCGGAACAACTGGTTGATGAGCTTGAGGATGAACTGCTTAAGACAAGGCCGGGCTTTAAGGCAATCGCCACCGCTTTGTTTATTGAACTGCTGATTCATTTATCCCGCTGCTGCGGAAAGAGCGGTAACCCCGAAGCGCAGTCGCTTCTGCGTATTGCCGATGCCATAAATTATCTGGAACGGCATTATGCCGAACAGATCAATTTTGGAAAACTCGCGCAGTCGGCGGGCATGTCGCCGCGCAGTTTTCAGCGGGCCTTTTTCCGGGCAACAGGTGTTCCGGCGCGAAATTATTTAATTATGACCAGGCTGAAACATGCCGCCGACCTTCTCAAATACCGGGGTTATTCCGTTTCCGAAAGCGCTTACGAAACGGGGTTCAGGGACAGTAATTATTTTTCCCGGCTCTTTAAAAAATACATGAAAGTTTCTCCAAAGCACTTTCGTTCCAGGAATTGAATGCAGTAGAGTTTATCTTTCTCATATTGCGCCTCTGGAGACAGAGGCGGCTACATCTTTTTCGTTAATATTCAGGTTTATACTATTTCGCTTTGATATTATACGCCGTGTGCAAGTTTTTTTATGCTGTTTTAACCTTGACCTGGCAAACTCAAATGTAGCTTAAGCGTACACAACCGGGACGGTTGTGCTACCTTCACAGAATGTCCTTGTCTTGCAAGCAAGGAGGTAAAAAAACTTGCACACGGCGTTATTATGTGTATTCTTACCGGTATACCCGGCAGGCTTCCAGCAGAAAGTCAGGCGCCCTTACCGGTTTTTTGTCATGGCCGATACAGGCTAAGGTAACGTAACCTTCCACCAGGAGTTTATCTTTATGCCAGACTTCGGAGACAATGGTCACCCGGACGCCGCGGGCTTCCTTGAAATATGAACGGAAAGTAAGCAGTTGGTCATAGGCGGCCGGAGCCCGGTATCTGCAGACGGCTTCCGTTACCGGCAGAAAATAGCCGCGTTTTTCCAGTTCGCTGTAAGGTAAACCCGCATCGCGGAGCATTTCCGTACGGCTGCGTTCGAAATAGGTCAGATAGTTGGCGTAATAAACAACCCCCATCTGGTCGGTGTCGGCGTAAGGTACGCGGTAAGTCATTTCATGAGCGGCCATTGCTGATTCTCCCTGCTAAATAATTAATTACTTCCGCAATCGTCATTTCCGTAGTGTCCACGATTTCCGCATCGGGCGCGGGTTTCAGCGGAGCTACGGCCCGGCCGGAATCGATGCGGTCCCGTTCCGCGATATCGCGGGCGACGGATTCCAGAGTTGCGCCGTCAAAAGTTTCCCCGGACTGGGCGAGCCGGCGGCGGGCGCGTTCCAGCGGGCTTGCGGTCAGGAAAAATTTGAATTTCGCTCCGGGAAAAATCACGGTACCGATATCACGCCCCTCCATTACGATCAGTCCAAGGCGGGCGGCATCATGCTGAATATCCTTGAGCCATTCACGCACTCCGGGCAATGCTGCGACCGGGGAAACAAAAGCCGCAACTTCCGGAGAACGCAGTTTTGGACCCGGGGGAACGCCGTTTACCAGCAGTTCGTATTCGCCGGAAGCATTCCGGACATATTCGAGTTTCAGTTTTTTCAGGAGGGGCGTAAAAACTTTGCCGGAACATTGCCGCTTGAGATCGATGCCGGAATCAAGGGCGAACATGGTTATTGCGCGGTACATGTTTCCGGTGTTGACGTAGGGAACACGAAGCCTTGCGGCAAGCAGGCCGGCAATTGTGCTTTTACCGGAAGCCGCCGGGCCGTCAATAGCAATAACCTGCTGCTGCCCCATAAATTTCCTTTAATTCTGAATTATAAAAAATATGATTTGCCGTCTGCAAAAGAATATTATTAATTTATGACTTGTGAGTGAGCAGTCAAGTCGCAAAGCATATAAAAATATTAGACAGAACTGTCAAAAGGTGCGCGGGCGGGTTATTTGGGGGAAAAGGAGAAACTTTTTGGAAAAAGTTTCTCCTTTTCCCCCAAACCCCCAATTCCTCTTCAAAAACTTTTTATCCCGCCTTTATCCCGGCATGTTTGCCGGGATAAAGGCGGGAAATAAGGTTGTATTGACGTGACGCAAGATTACATTCAGTGGTCCTTTCAGCGGAAGGGGTGCAGGGGCACGAAGGGTGCCCTGCCAAGCGGTAGCGCAGAAAAAAAGCTTAGCTTTTGATTGCCGGGCAAGCAAAAGCGACCAAGTAAATGGTACAGGGCATTGCCCTGTCGCTGCCTGCGTAAGGCGCAGAAGGGGTTTGGGGGGCTAAGGGCCCACCAAAGAAAAAGGCGTAGTTCTGGCTCGTTGACACCCTACCGCACAGCTTGAAAAATTTTATCTCCCGCTGCGGCTGCGGATGCGTCCGCGTTTCAGGAAACCGTCATAGTTGCGCATGGTCAGATGAGATTCGAGCTGGCTCAGGGTATCGAGTACAACCCCGACCATGATCAGCAAACTGGTGCCGCCGAAAAACGATGCAACCATGAAAGGTATTTTCAAACTGGAATACAGCATTATCGGGAAAATAGCCAGAAAAGTCAGGAAAATAGAACCGGCAAAAGTTATTCTGGTCATGGTGGAATCAAGGAAATGCGCCGTCGGTTCACCCGGACGGATACCCGGAATATAAGCGCCCTGCTGCTTAAGATTATCGGAAATCTGCAGAGGATTGAACTGATTGGCGACCCAGAAATAGGAAAAAGCCAGGATCAGCGCCGAATAGGTAATGATATAACCGATTGAGCCGTCCTGCAGAAGTTGCGCCGCGGCCGACCATCTGAGCATCTGGAACAAAGTGGTTGGAACCATTATGATCGCTCCGGCGAAAATAATCGGCATGACGCCGGAAAAGTTGACTTTCAGAGGCATATAGGTACTGCCGTCCTGAACCTGGCCGCCGATAGTTTTGCGCACCATCTGGATAGGCACCCGCCGGTATCCCTGGGTCAGCAGTATGGTCGCGGCGGTCACCGCCGCGAAAATGCACATGAGAATAAGCAGATGGATCGGGGTAAATGTCGTTCCGGCGGCGGTTGAGCCGCGGCGCGCCATTTCCCAGAGCTGGATGCACGCGTTCGGCATCCGGGCGATAATATTGATGGTAATGATTATTGACGCGCCGTTGCCGATCCCGCGTTCGGTAATCTGCTCTCCCAGCCACATGAACACCATTGTACACGCAGTCAGGACAAGTACGGTCATGAAAACGAATATTCCGGGCTGTATGACAATCAGGGTCTGGTTGTTGGCAAGAGAAGGCAGCCCGAGTTTGCTGGGGTTAAGCATCGCCGTAGCGGCGACGGCGCCCTGGATCAGGCATAT
>JAQUOK010000135.1 GCA_028717165.1 Victivallaceae bacterium
GGTTCTTTTTTTGATTATAAGATGTAATTTTTCATTGAATTGGTCTTTTTTGATTAATTTACACCTCTTTCAAAACAAAGCATCTCTCTCATTATCAAATTCTTAGATTTTTACGGACTGGCTCTAATCTAAAATCGGAAAAGGAGTTTTTGTATGCCTTCAAAACCCATTAAGAAAACTATCGGGGTAATGACCAGCGGCGGCGACGCCCAGGGCATGAACGCCGCTATCCGCGCCGCGGTTCGCGGCGCGTTGATCCGGGAATGCGACGTTTATGCCATTTATGAAGGTTACACCGGGATGGTCGATAATCTTATAAAGCCTGTACAGTGGGAAAGCGTTTCGTCGATAATGCAGCACGGCGGCACCGCTATAGGCACGGCCAGGTGCCAGCGTTTCCGGCAGTTTTCCGGCCGTCTGCGCGCTGCGGAAAATCTCCTGAAATACGGTATCGACAACCTGATCGTAATCGGCGGCGACGGCAGTTTGAGCGGAGCGGATGTTTTCGCCCAGGAATGGCCGCAGATCATTGACGAACTTTTCAAGCAGGGGAAAATTTCCGCCCTGAAACGAAAACGCCATCCTGAATTGCGGATTGTCGGTATAGTCGGCTCCATTGACAACGACATGGCGAATACGGATATGACTTTGGGAGCAGATTCGGCTCTACACCGCATTACCGGCGCCATTGACGCCCTGAGCAGTACCGCGCACAGTCATCAACGGGTTTTTGTGGTTGAGGTCATGGGACGCAATTGCGGTTACCTCGCCTCCATGAGCGCTATTGCCACCGGCGCCAGCTATGCTTTTATTCCGGAATCACCGCCGCCGGACAATTGGGGGCAAACCCTGTGCCGCCAACTGCGCACGGCCCGGAAAGCCGGACGCCGGGACAGCATTATCATTGTTGCCGAAGGCGCAACCGACCGTCGCGGCAATCCGATCAGCTCGAGCCGGGTTAAGGAAGTGCTCGATCAGAATATGGGAATGGAAAGCCGCCTGACTATTCTCGGCCATGTTCAGCGCGGCGGGGCGCCGAGCGCTTTCGACCGTTATCTGGGAACCGCCAGCGGCGTTGCCGCAGTCAGTGAACTGCTCAAGAATGACGGGGAATCGCGAATAATCGTTATGAAAGATAACCGCATCAAAGCCGTTTCACTGCGGGAAACCGTCGCAAAAACCCATGCGGTTGCCGAGGCGGTAAAAAATTGTGATTTTAAGCAGGCCATGGCTTTGCGCGGCAGCGGAATAATGAATTCCGTTCTGGAGACTTTGAGCCTGCCCGGTGCGCCCGGCCGGGGGTGCGCCGGGAAACAGCGGACTTTAGCCCTGATCACCTGCGGCTGGCCGGCTCCGGGGATGAATAACGCTCTCCGTACCGCAGTTCGTCTCGGCCTGGCGCAGGGCTGTAGAATGCTGGGGATCAAACAGGGAGCCGAAGGCCTGATAAATAACGATGTTCATGAGTTCGGCTGGATGGACGTTGAGGAATGGGTGGCCTCCGGCGGTTCGAAACTGGGGGCCAACCGGACAATTCCGAACGAGGAAGAATTCAAAACCGTCGCCGCAACGGTGAAGAAACATAAAATAGACGGTTTGCTTATGATCGGCGGCTGGACCGCCTATATAATAGCCGAACGCATAGACCGAATGGGCGAAATATACCCGGAACTGGATATCCCGGTCGTTTGCGTTCCGGCCAGCATAAACAACAATCTGCCCGGTTCTGAACTGGCGATCGGGGCTGATACGGCCCTGAATACGATTGTCGAAGCCGTGGACAAAATCAAAAATTCGGCGGATACGTCACGCCGGGTGTTCATGGTGGAAGTGATGGGACGCTACTGCGGCTACCTGGCCCTGATGAGCGGCCTGGCGACCGGAGCGGAATACATATACCTGCATGAACAGGGCATAGACCTGAAACTTCTGCAGGAACAGCTCAAAAAACTGACCAGGGGCTTCAAAAAGGAAGGCCGCGACATCGGACTGCTCATCCGGAATGAAAAAGCCAGCGAGGCCTATACTATGGATTTTATCGCGCAGTTATTCGACGCGGAATCCGGAGGGCTTTTCGATGTCCGCAAAACTATTCTTGGCCCTATGCAGCAGGGAGGAGATCCCACTCCGTTCGATCGTATTCAGGGAACGAGACTGGCATATGACGGCATGCTGCAATTGTTTGAGAAGCTCAAAAGCGGTGACAAAACCAGCGCTTTTATCGGTTTTTGCGGCAGCAAGAGCAGCGTTTACCCGATGCGCGAACTCGGTTCCATGGTTTCCAGAACGCATCAGCGGCCCAGCGGACAATGGTGGGAATCACTGGTGAATATAGCGACCGGCCTGGCGATAAAACCGAATATCTGAATTTACGGTCACCGGAAAAATATGGAGTAATGTGAATGTATATAGCAATAGTATTCATAATTTTCTGGGCAATGGTTTACCGTTATATCGGAGAAACGGAGTATGGAAACGGCGTTTTACTGCCGGTACTGAGCGTTTTGCTGGCGCTGGCGACTTTTTTTGTTCTCGGCTGGGGACTGCCCGGCTGCCTTCTGGCGCAACTGGGGATCGGAGCGGTACTTACGCTGATCAAGATATTCCGGAAAGAACCGCCGGAAGCCTAACAGGCGCTCAGCCTGCCCGGGTGGTGATCAGCCAGGCGGCTATTCCCGATAGAACCATCTGTACTCCGATGGTGGCGACAATAAGTCCGGTTATCCTTATCAAAGCGCCCATTATGTTGAACCTGATGAGAACGTTTCCGATGGGGCGCGCCAGCAGCATGAATACCATATTGACGAATATCGCTATTGTCACCGCGCTGAAGGAAATCGTAAAGCCGTTGATGACCGTCATCGGCAATGCGGCGGCAATTGTTGCCGGCCCGGCTATCATCGGGGATGCCAGCGGCACTATGGAAATTTCCGAAAGACGGGTTTGAGCGCTCTGTTCGAAGAAAATACCTTTGGACAAGGCTTTGAAACCGACGCAGAATAAAATACTGCCCCCGGCAATTTTCAGGGAATAAAGTTCAACCCGCAGAAAAGAATTAAAGAGAAATTCCCCGAACAGCATAACCATAGTCAGAATCATCAACGCAATGATGGTCGAATGCATAACTATCTTATTGAATTCTTTTTTCGAATCGGCTTCTTTGGAAAATACGGAAAGAATGCAGATTTTACTTATCGGGTTGATCAGAGCGAGCAAATACAGAGAATTTAAAAATATTTCATGAAAAGTTTTCATATTTATAATCTTCCTTTAAGCGGCAAAATCCTGATCTTACAAATTATAGGGCGGCAAACGGTAAAAACAAGCCATAAACAGCGGTAGGCGGAAAATTTCAACATTTTTATATGTTCAGGACTTCCTGCGGCGGGACAAGTAAATTTAAAAATTCTCCCGCAAGATACAGGGAACCGCAGACAAGCCGCACGGGATCGTTTTCCGTCAATTTCAGGGCTTCCTCCGGAGCGGTTGCGGCAAGGGCTTTTTTAGCGGAAATTTTTCGCAGCATTTTCGTCAGTTCCGCACCGTCCCAGCTTACCCTGAATTCACTCGCCAGCGGCAGGAAAACGAAATATTCGGCCAGAGGTTCAAGGATTTCCAGACATTCAAAAGAGTTTTTATCCTTGAAGCTGCCGAAAATGACCGTAATTTTTTCGTCCCGGATGAAGTCCCGCAAAGATTCCAGCAAAGTTTCCACACCGTTTGGATTATGGGCGCCGTCAATGATGATGCCGCCCGGCAGGATTTGACAGCGCGCCGGCCAGAAAGCTTCTTCCAGGCCCGGCAGGGCGTCAGCTAAACAAAAATCGAATTCCGGCGCCAGATATTCCAGTACCGTGAACACGATGCGGAAATTTTCCCGCTGCATGGCCCCGGGCATTGAAAGCCGGATATAATGTTCACGAAATTTGAATTTCTGTATCCATACTGAATTGATTACGGAAAAATCAGGTGCGGAAATTTCTCCCTGCGCGGCTTCCAGTACGAGAGCGTTCCGTTTATTGGCGCATCCGGTTAAAACATTTTTCGCCGGGCCGGGGATATTGCCGATAACCACGGGGCGGCACGGTTTGATGATCCCGGCTTTTTCAAAGGCGATGTCTTCCACTTTGCTGCCCAGATATTGCTGGTGGTCCAAAGCTATGTTGGTAATGACGGAACAGACCGGGTCAACGATATTGGTGGCGTCGAAACGCCCGCCCATGCCGGTTTCCCAGATCACAAAATCAACTTCCCTGTCCGCAAAATATTTTGCCGCCATAACAGTAGTGAACTCGAAATAAGTCAGGCATTTTCCGGCTTCCGCCATTTTTTCGGCCTCCGGGCGCAGAGCCGAAACCAGAGCCGCGAATTCAGTTTCGCTTATCGCTTCGCCGTTTATCCGGAAACGTTCGCGCGGCGAAACGAGATGCGGTGATGAATAAAACCCGGTTGAAAATCCGGCGCGCCGCAAAGCGGCATTCAGCATCGCGCCGCAGGAGCCTTTTCCGTTGCTTCCGGCAATGTGGATGAATTTAAGTTTTTTTTCCGGCGATCCGGCGGCTTCCGCCAGCTCGGAAGTCTGTTCAAGCCCGAGCTTTATGCCGAACAGCTGAAGATTTTCCAGATATTTCAAAGCGTCTTCATAAGTACACATAAAAACGATTCATCCATACATAAAATTTACTGCATGCAGGGGACATATTATTTGACAATGTTTGACCAGCACGGCATGGATGCATTGTTCCTGATCCTGAGCAGTTGCCTGATTTTGCCGCTCCAGGTGTCGGCCAAATATATCGAGGAGCGCCCGTTCAGGGTACGATAACACACAATATGACGGTTATCCGGCGCCCATGACGGCGATTCCCAGTCGCCGGCGGCGTTAATTACCGTTTTTCCCGGCCTTCTGCCGTTCAGATCCAGAGTGGCAATGCTATAACAGCTGCCAAGCTTAGCGGAATAAACGATCTGGTTGTCGGCGGACCAGTCGGGATTAACGGCTTCACTTCCGTCAGCAGGCAGATGGCGCGGACTGCCGCCTCCCATCGGGATAATATATAATTGAGGCCGCCCGCTGATTCCGGAAACGTAACAAATGGAACCGCCGCCCGGCCCCCAGCAGGGGGAAGCTTCGGGAGCCTGATCCCGGGTTAAACGCCGGCGGGCGCCGCTGTCCAGTGATTTGATATACAGATCCACCTGGCCGTCACGACTTAATATCAAAGCCATATATTTCCCGTTGGGAGAGGGGGAAGCGCCAAGGTTCATCCCCTTGTAGGCGGCGACAATGCGGCTGATCTTTTTCGACGGGATTGTCTGGATGATGTCGGTAGAAGCGCGGTTATAGCGGGTATAAAGCAGTGACTGCGCATCCGGCATCCATTCCGGTTCGACGCACATCAGGGGCGAACCGGTCACGCGCTGCAAATTGCCGCCGTCGATGTCGCAAGTGTAAATATTCCTGCTTTTCCCTCCGCTGTCCACACAAAAAGCTATTTTGCTCCGGCAGATGCCTTCGATATTGAAGAGTTTTTTCAGAATGGCGTCAACCGCGGCTTTAGCTACCTCCCGTTCATCCGCAGCGGAAGAACGCAGGCTCAAACGCGCGGTTACCGCATCGTTCTGTTTCAGCTCCATGGTCAGGATGCCGGACGAATAAGTTCCGCTTAGGATGTAGTCGGAGGTTCCGCCGGAACGCATATCGAACCAGCCGCAGGCTTTCAGCATGGAATCAACCGCCGCACTGAGCCCAAGGGAATTCCGTACTCCCTGAAATACCAGAGTGGGGTTGCGGGTGAAATCACTGGCGCTTTTGCGTACCCTGACCTGAGCGTGAGCCGGGAATACTGCACAAAACAGTGCGCCGCATAACAGGACTACGGTTAAATTTCTGAAAATCATAGTAAAGCCTCCGTCTTTAGCATCCGGGATAATTTTTCTGATACATACAATACCGAAAAAGCTGATAATTGCCAGTAAAAACAGACAAAAAAAGACGGGATATTTCACCCGTCTCAGACACTGTAGGAAATATTTAAATATTTTGGAAATCGCTGTTGTCTTTTACCGGGCCCTGCGAGGTTTTCGCAAAAAAAGTGACCGTCACTTCCTGTCCTTTTTTGACCTTTAAAGTCTGATAAACCGGATTGTCATGCCAGGCGATAACATAATTTTTCCCGGACTTGGCATCTTCGGCGCCGGTTACCATGTTGGATTCATCGCCTTCCCAGCCGTCAAAGAGGTTTTTCTGGTTTACGAATTCAAAATCGCAATTTTTGGCTTCCGTACCGGTTATGGTGATATTGTCATAGGCAGCCCAGACTTCGATGTTCTTTTTTGCGCCCTGGGGCTTGTAGAAAACGCCGAGGAAATTTATTTTTACTATACCGTCCTTGTCGGGAGTAAAACTGAAGCTGAACTTCTGCCATTTGGCAGTCAATTTATCGGAACTGTGAATCGTCAGGTAATATTGAGATTTATTTTTCAACCAGTCGGCATTGGCGACTTTCAGGCTTTTATCGGCATTGCCCGGCTTTAACCCGATGGTTCCTTCAAGGCCGTCTATGTCTATTCTGACTTTGGATGCCGAACAGCATATTCCGGCAGTTATTACGGTAACAGTAAGAAATTTTTTCAACATTTAAAACCTCCAGTTTTTAATTTAAAAATAAATCTACCATATCCGGAGAAATAGTCAAACGAAGTTCGAATATACGTCCGGGATAAAATAAGCAGTCAATACCGTTTTTTGTTCAAAAATATAATAATGCAACACAACCGTCCCGGTTACGTTTCAGCCTGAAAGAATAGACGGCCTCAACAATTGGTACGCGCAAGAATTTTCTTCTTAAGTATTTCGAAAGCCTCTTCCTGGCTGTAAGTACCGATAATTCCGGCGTTTTCAAATACCGCCGCCCGCCCTTTGCC
Source organism: Victivallaceae bacterium (assembly GCA_028717165.1). Classification (GTDB taxonomy): domain Bacteria; phylum Verrucomicrobiota; class Lentisphaeria; order Victivallales; family Victivallaceae; genus JAHOYW01. Next base: position 6,928 of record JAQUOK010000135.1, read on the forward strand.
GGCTCCCGCGATACCCAGATCGGCATCCCTGGCTTCGCCGGGACCGTTGACGACGCAGCCCATTACTGCGATTTTCTTCAGTTTTATTTTCTTGCCGGAAGCCTTGATCGAACTTATCAGCGCCTCAACCCGTTCAGCCAGGCCGATCAGGTTTATTTCGGTGCGTCCGCAGGTCGGGCAGGAAACAATTTCCGGTTCCGCTGAGCGCAGGCCGCAGGCCTCCAGAATCCTGATTCCGGCAACGACTTCCTGAACCGGATCGGCAGTCAGGCTTACGCGGATAGTGTCGCCGATACCGGCAAGCAGCAGGGCGCCGATACCGACCGCCGACTTGACGATGCCGCGTCCGGGGATTCCGGCTTCGGTTACGCCCAGGTGGAGCGGGTAATCGGTTTCGTCGGCGAAACGCCGGCAGGCGGCAACAGTCAACGGTACGTCGGAAGCTTTCAGCGAAACTTTGATCCGGGAGAAGCCGTAAGTTTCAAGTTTCCGGCATTGTTCGAGGGCGCTTTCGAGTAAGGCTTCAACGATAATGTTTTCCTAGTCCATACCGGATATTCGCAGTTCCGCAAGCTGCTTTTTCGAAATACTGCCGG
>JAQUOK010000136.1 GCA_028717165.1 Victivallaceae bacterium
CCGTGTCCGCGGATCGCGCATAACTATATTCTTTGCCACGATGATTTTACTTGATAATCCATGACCACTTACCGGGTTTTCCGGCCATTTTTCTTCTTCTACAGGAATATCATATGCCTTGTCTGTTATAAGAATTCCATATCCACCGTTTTTTGAGACGGTGTTTCCCTGAATAATTCCGTATTGTACGCCGCAGAACATAATGCCGTGCAATTTATTTTCACTCACTATGTTCTCCGTAACGGCGCTGCAGCCAACAGCGGCACCGGGAAAAGCTATGGTAATACCCGTCCCGTTTTTTAATACGGAATTACCTGTAATAATATTTTCGTCACGAGCAGTAGTTGTAATCCCGGAATCACCACAACCGTTTATGTAATTATTACTGATCACCGAACCAGAAACGCCTGTGGCGCGTATTCCGCTCCGCAACGCATCTCTCAGAATATTATTTGTTACTATCCACCCTTTACCGGAGCTGGGATGCAAGTTAATACAATCCCCCCAGCCCCAACGTACAGTAACGGGAACAATATTTGCGCTTTTCCCGGTTCCGGTTATGCAATTGCCGCTTATAATGCCCGGTCCCGGCACCCCGCCGCAGGTGCAAATCCCTTTATCCCCAATATCTTCCAGTTTGTTATTGATGAAATTTAGATTCTGCCCCGCCTGTCTTGCAAGTATCGCTTCGGCTTGGGCGCCGTATATATGACAATTATTAATTGTGATGTTCCGGGCTCCATTACAAATATGAATTACTGAATTTTCAATGCCATGGGAACTTCCTTTTATTATTTTATAATTTTTATTATCTATGATGATCTGCTTGGTCCGGTTGCCGTCAATCGCCAAATTTTTTATAGTTACGTCATTTACTCCGTCTACCATTATAAGATGTGGTTGAGCCCATATTCCGGTTTTATGCCGGGCTGTGAAATCCGTTTCCAGATCAGCATCTAGCAGCAGAACATTACCGTTAACAGATGTTATATTCATCCCGGTTGCATATTCCGGATTTATAATTACAATAGGCATTCCCGACTGAAATCCGGAAGCGTCGGTAACGGCAAGGCTTGAGTCCCCTTTATGCGCGTCCGCTGCCAACAAACTGTGGGGTGCGTCTGCCAAGCGCAAAACGGACTTTTCATCTTCGCCGACAAGTTTACAGCCTCCTGATAGTTTAATAGGCATGGATATATTATACCGTCCTTCAAGTAACTTGACGATACCGCCGCTGGAAGGCAAAGCATCGATTGCCGCTTGAATTTCAATCTGGTCGTCAACTCCGTCGCAGACGAAATCGGCCTTATCTTTTTGTCTGGAGACTTGAGAGGCTACTATTATCTTTACCATAATTTATTTTCCTTAGTACTCTACCACAACAGCTTCATGAATATCAAAGTCCCTTACGGGAAATACAATGTAATCACCTTCAAGTTTATAAGATATTTTTCTTCCGTTGTCAGGATAGAAAACTTTGATCTTGTGTTTGGACGGGACGGCAACTTTAGCCTTGACGTTCTTTATGGGAAATTTGCGTTCGTCATAATTCAACAACTGGAACATCATCCGGTTCTTTTCCGGCTGGAGTTTTATCAGCCCCTCTACATGCCATGGGCAATTTTCAACCAGGAAGGCCGGTTTAGCTCCGGACAGATGAAGCGCAAAGCGCGTTGCTTCTGCCAAAAACTCTTTTACTCCAGGCAGAAAATGTTTAAATAAGGTCCACAAATAAATTTTCCGGCCCGGCTTCCACATAAGCCCCGGATAGGTTGCGGTAACCAAAAGGCACCATCCTTTACCGTATTTGTTTATAGTCAGGGCTGGCTCTTTGCTATTTTGCCATGTTCCCATGACAGTTGCCGTTTTGGGGTTAATCCTGTCATACCCATACGAAAGGTTATATTCTATTGGACGTGATTTTGAGAAGAATAAAACCGGCGAAACGCTTTTGGGGGGGCTGCACGTAAAATGGCCTTCCCGGTATCTGGCCATACCTTTGCCCGTATCAATATTTTCCAAAGGAATAGTACAAGTATTTTCTAAAAAATCTACTCCAAAAACATCAGCCAAGCCGTAATTGGACCGTTTTATTCCATACTGATCGTATAACGTAGCGGTACCAGTCACAATAAGACTGCCTCCGTCTTTCACCCAGTTCCGCAGAATTTCTTCTTCACCGGGAGTAAGGGTTTTGGCATCGGCCAGGATTAAAACCTTATATTCTTTCAGCTTTTCCGCAGACATGGTATCTGCCCAGATAATGTCGCACTGGACATGTTCATAATTAAGCGCTTGGTAAATTCCTATATTATTTTGGGTGTAGAGATTCTGCCGGGCGTTTTCTCTTTTTTTCTTATCCCGCTCATCATCCCGGTAGAGCAACGCGGAAGTTCTGCCTGAATGAATCAGGGCAATATCGCCCGGTCGGTCCGTATTAACAAGATATGGTTCGAGTTTTTTCATTTTGGCAAACATTTTCCGGTTAATTTCCCATGCTTCAGGACGCCCGCGTTCGTTTAAACTCATCTGTTTAAAAATATCGGCCCAGTACCAGACAAAAAACTGGCTGCTGTGAAGCATACTTATACCCATTCCGACTTTCCAGCGCCGGGTAACACTGCGGGGCAAACGCCAGATATAGATTTCCATACCCGTAAGATAACGTTGCCTGCCGTCGCGGCACATTTCCGCAAACATGCCGTTTTCGTAGTTGGCAGTACTATATCCCGGCTCTGTTCCGTTCAAGTCAAAAACGTGCGCCATTTTTCCCCAGAGGGAAAGGTTGATAAAATTAGTAAAGACGGAAGCGCGTATCGGAGTATAGTGACTGATACTTGTGCCTTTGCGCAGCATGTGCAGATATTCAGTTATTTCCCTTAAGCTGTCAATGATATTATTATCCATTGCTTCCGCAAACTCGGCGAAAAAGACCTTATGTTTCCAGCGAAAATCAGGGTCTATAAAATTGTGATGATTAATAAGGTCAACCATATTCGGCTTCAAACCGAGTTTGGCCACTTCTTCCGCCGTATACTTAGTCTGGATATGCCGCAGGAAAACATTTTTGATGTCATTTTCCAGGAATTTGAAAGTCGCTTCTTCTGTCCATATGCCGGCAAAAGCAGGATAGCGCCCATAATAACTTATTATGCGGTTAACGGTTGATTTACCCATAGGCAGATAGCCGACAAGGCAGCGCAACCCGTTAGCCTGAGCCGCGTTGAAATATTTTTCCACTTCCTCCGGCTGAGAAGGTACGCGAAAACCGATAAGTTCGGTAGCGTCAGTAGCGCCGGCATACCGGCACATATCAACCAGACTGTCCGGGCGGTTTTTGTTCAAAAACCAGCGGCCGTAAGCGCGATGAAAATGATTGTCCAGCCAGTAGAAATATCTTTTTTGCTTCAAAAATTCAGGTTGTGTTATTCCCAGCTCCTTATTGGATGATGGTTTGCGAAATGCGAAAAGAGCCGCGTCCGTATCCCTTCCCGGAGCATAGTACCTGTCACAACTTCTCGGCCTTCTTTTTTCCAGAGTTTTCTGAAGAAGAAGAATGGATTCAGCTCCGGCATCTCCCAACAAACCCAAAGCGTAGACGGCAGCCTGCCATATATAGGTATTCTCCTTCCGCGGCAACAACTCATTTCCCGCTAATTTTATAAGCAGCGGCACGGCGCTTTTATCGCCAGTCATGGCAAGGGACTGAATGGCGGCGGCAGCCATATGCTGCGGATTATTTGTTGACCAGATATCCCGCCAGTTTTCAAACCTCCCGGTTTTTGCATCCTTAACATACTTTTCAAGGATATCTTTTAAAACCGGTACAGCCGAAGGTTCTCGCAGCCAACCTAGTGAGATGACGGCATTTTGAGCTACCGCACCGTCCCGGTCGCTGACTAATTCAAGCAGTTTCGGAGCGGCGCTCCCCGCGCCTATCATTCCCAGCGCCTGCGTTGCTCTGCGTCTGGTCCATCTATCCCGGCTTTTGTCGATAAGTGAAAGGATATGAGGAACGGCTTTTTCCGCCCGCATCCAGGCCAAGGCGCTGAGCGCGTTGCGTCTGACCGGATAGCAGGGATCATTCAGGAGTTTGATAAGCATGGGAACAGCTTCATTTTTCTGCAGGCGGCCTAATTCAAGAACCGCTTTTTCCCGAACTTGGGGATTCTCACTTTTTATCCGGTTCACAGCGTCACGGAAATCGCTGTCGAAGCTTGCGGTTTCACGTAAAAATATTTTATGTTCCGCTTCTTCTTTCGCTTTTTTCAAATCATCCATTTTTGCGGAAAGGGATTTTCTTATATCCGAAATCTTATTCTCTATAATGGAAATTTTCCCATTCATTGCGTTTGTACACACTTCTATCTTTTTTGCGCTTTGCCGGCCAGCCAGGAACTGTTCACTTTTTTCCGCGTTTTCCGAATCAGATATTTCATCTATTTTTTCCAGAATTTTATTATATGATTTAAACATATCCGCATAAAAATTTCCCCAGTCGCTGGAAATATCGGTAAACCGCTTTTTAATCCCTTTATATTCGCCAGAGGTGACAATTTTGTATTTCAGCAGGTCATCTATATCAAAACCAAGAATATCTATTAATGTTTCTATGCGGTAGCTTCGATTCCTTATTTTTTCTTTATATGTTTTTTTAACATCTGCTTTAACACCCATAAGACGTTTATATATCCTCTGGTCGTTTTCAGAAAAAATACGGACAACAACGTCATCCCACCAGACAACCTGGTCTTCCAGTTTGGTATCCTTGGCCATAAGAAAGATATACAACTCCTTGCTGTTATCTGAAGGAGTTCTGAAGTCGAATCTATACTTTTGCCATTCCTCGCCGGAAAAACGGATCCAGCCAATATTTTTACGGTCCGACGTCTCTACCCAGACTTTACCTTCCCCCGTATCGCTGGTCTTCCCCCAGAAAGCGCAGGTGTAGGTGTGCCTCGGCAAATATGAACCGGCAGGAAGTTTCTGTACAAGCGCTTGCCCGCCTAAAAAATGCCCCTCTATACGCAGACTTTGTTTGTTTTTCTTAAATATCTTCCTGTCAACGGAAGCCTTCCTAGGCCAGCCCAGGGAGCCAAATTTCTGCCAAAGTTTCGGCCGGAGTAATTTCTGCGAATCAGTAATAACCGGAGTTTCGAAGTCCCCGTTCTTTATAATATTTTCAGACTTGAACGGTTTAATATCCGGATATTTGCTGTTAATGGTTTTTCCCTGAATATTTTCCGCTTTCACTTCGTAGACTTCTTCAGCAGAAACTGTCGCCATGGCAGTATAGGTATTGGTTCCCGCTTTCAATTTCCCGGAATCTTTAATAACTTTACCGGCTTTATCCATAAGTTTTACGCTTTTAAGCGAAGGCATGTCAACTTTGTAGGAAAGCTCGACATTTACAGGGAAAAGGGACATGTTGTCGTACCAGACGACCGCTTCTTCAGGGGTATTTTTTTCAAGTCCCAGGAAAATAAGCAGGAGAGATTTTTCCTTGGGCGCTGTAAATTCTATAGAAAATTTTTCCCATGAGGTATTGCTGAAGGTCTTAGACGCAAGAACTGTTTTCTTACCTTTTACCAAATTGTAGATTGTAACGTTGCCGGCAACAGTACCGTTGGTTTTTCCCTGAAAAGAAAGGATATATGATTTTGACGCGACATAATCCTTAGGATAAATTCTATAAACATGAAACTGCCAGTAGCCACCGGCATTCTGCATGCGCAAACTCGCTTCTCCCGTACAGGGACTTTCAACATCTCTCCAAGATTTTTGGGGCCAGCCGAAAGAGCCCCATTTTCCCCAATGGGCCGGTCTGACCTTGGCGGAACCGTAAGGTTCTTCAAATCCTCCATTTCTAATAAGGTTTCCGACAGGTAAAATCGGATCAGAGCTTATTGTAATGGATGGTTCACTCCGGGCTGTTCCGGAAATCAGAAAAAGAGTTAAAAAAACTAAAATAACTACCGACATTATTTTGTGCGTTAATTTTATCATATCTACAATCCTGTTTTAAAAATTCTGTTGTTATTTCGTTTCTGAATCCGTTTTCTGCGATTTCAATGCGTTTGTAATTCCGGCAACGGTGTTCTTTGTCGCCTTTAAGGCATCATAAACTCTTCTATTCCATATTTCAGGCCCCAGCGCTCTGCGCCATTGTTTTATGGCTTGACAATTTTCTTCTCCTGCGATTTTAAGTTCGGCCAAAAGTGTTTTTAGCTTGCCGTTACCATTATCAGAGGAAATGTAATCAGCTATTTCATAGATGCTTTTAGCCAGTTTTATATATGAAAGCACCACTCTGGTTTCATTAGCCAAGTAGGGATTTTCAAATTGTCCAGCTATTTTCAATGCCTTCCTGCAAATTTCTATCTTTTTGTCAAAGGCATCCGATTCCGTATAATATCTGAACATACCTTCTCCAAGAACAGGTGTTTTCTTCTCTTTTATCATGTTCACCGCCTTGCCCCAGGAGTAACAGGTGGGAAAATCGGAATCATAGACATCAAACTCTACAGGGCCCATTAATTCGGACCATTCTCCCACCTTATCCGGATATTTATATCCCTGCCGCACGGCCCAGGCAATGGCAAATTCCTTTTCGCTTCGCCCGTTTAAGTTCCATGTCCATTCGGCAAACGCCTGATAATTGAAGCCGCATATTTCCCTGCCCATGCGGTGCCAGCCGGTCATACCGCAAGCCCCTTTGTATTTTCCGGCAATTAACTGGCTTACAAAATCTTTTATCCTGTGCGCTGAACTTTCAGGAACCTTGAATTCAGGCGTTTCCACCGCGCCGTTGGCCGTAAACGGTACGTCATAACTGGCAACCCACCTGCCCAGGGCAGCGTAATGATCGAACAGGGGATTTACGAATAAATCCCGTGGCAGATGTCTTACTCTACCGGCTTCAGCCGCACAGCACCTTTCTATTTTGATTTCAGGAGGAAGCTCTGCAAGAAGTTTATAATACCTTTCATTCGTTGTCGTGGAGATAAACAGCCTAATGGTCAATTCAGGATAATGTTTACGTACCTCACGCCAAGCAGCGACAAATGCCCGGCCTTCGGCTACGAACTGCCCGGCCTGCCTGCATTTCTTACAAGCGCACTGAGCCGGACGCTCAGTAAGCCAGCAGCTTATTTCCCGCGCCCCCTGAGAACATATATCCGTCATCCATTCAGCAATTATTTTTGTCAAAAGGGGATTTGTCGCACAGGGAGCTCTATGCTGATCCCCGCCTTTATGCGCAAAATATCGACCGGCCACAGCGCTGTCGCCCTTACCCGCCAATTCCGGATACGCGGCATACATGCTGGGCAGGAAGTTAAGATGGGTAATAAAAGGTACATGCTTAAAAGCTTTTAACTTTCCTTCTTTCAAAGACTTTACGTTTATTCTTGCCTGATTCCGTTTGTCCAGTACGACTTTATTCAATTTTACCTCATGCATTTTGCCGTAGTTCAATTTCAGCTCCGCCAGCCATGGAATCCATTCTGTGGGAAAAT
>JAQUOK010000137.1 GCA_028717165.1 Victivallaceae bacterium
ACAATCTAAAAAATGTCCTCATTGCGGAAAAGAATTTTGACGCCAGCCATTCATTACAAAAAAGTTTGAAAAAATATTTGTTTTGATCCTATTATGTTGCATATTAGATTGTTCACAAGCTAACGGTCTAAGTTTCGGGAGAAAATTATGAAGCTGGTAAAAATTCTTGATATTGTCAATCAAATCGAAAAAAGTTCTTTTTTTAAATTGCTTGATTCCTATTCTGATATTATTAAAGATGACATTAACATTCCTAATGGCGGGGCAAAATGTATAAATGACTCGTTTGAAATTAAAAAACTTTTTGATAGGGTTGCCGATCTTTATTGCAATGATTTAAATCGACGTATAGATTTTGATCCTCAGTTGCTTTTGTTGTCAAATATAATTGTCAGGGACGGAAATGCTATTTTAGAACGGAATTGGTTGGAGCAATTATACAAAAATGAGCATCTTAAACTTGCCGAAAACATCAAACAATTCCAGACAACAAATTCTGATGAACCTAAATTCAGGGACTACAGAATATTTCGGGCCTGTGCATCCGAGGCGTATAAAAATGACGAGCAGATAAATCGAGACTGTCAAATTACCAGAGATGAAAAATCAATTCTGAATGTATTAGCAAGAGAATTCGAATTTTCACATGCGGAAATGCTTACTCTTTATGCTGCAGAAACTCCGATTCCCAAACTTGACATCGACACTCTGATTTCTCTGATTAAAGATTCAGGCCTTGGCTTTTACAGTCGGAAAAATCTTAAAGTTTATATTCCTGATGAAGTCATAGGGTTATTGCAAAATATATTGAATATCGAATTACCCAATAAGTATTTTAGGAGAATTTTAAAACAACTTCAACCTTCGCAATTAAATCGTATAATAAAGAAATATAATATATCATTCAGCCCTGAACAAAAAGCAGATAATGAAGTAAAAGTCAGAGCTATTCTGGCTGCCGGTGTCAGCGTGAGAAATGTGCTTCTTCGAGATATTCACCAGCCTGGAATATCGAAGACGGAAGTAAAAGATTTCCTATCAAAAATATTGTATGATTTAAATATTGATCTTCAGAAAATCGGAGCATCTCCGGATGAACGTCTGGATTTGATTATCGACTATTTCAAAAAGATTGACTGCCAAGACCATATAGATATGTCTTCAGAGGCATTTGAAAATTTTATATATGACATAAACCTGGCTGTTCCACAGATGAATGACAGGCTCAGAGATGAATTTGAACTTTATCCGGAGCAGGTGATGAACTTGACAGTGCTTTCTGATTATAATATAAAGCCGCGTGATATAACTTATTTGATGACGGAAACAGAATTATCCAAATTTTGTGAAACAAAGCAGATAAGTACCCGAGGGAATACCATAAAGAACATTCTTGATAAATATGGTGATATGAAAAGCCGTCTGCTTGAAAATTATTCAGTTATTGCGGCACGCGATGTTAATGCCTTAAAGACGAATAATATCAATATCAAAGAGGGGCAACTTGGAGCAAAATTTGAAGAACTTACCAAGGTGATATTTTCAAAACTGAATTTTAATATAGATGATAAGCTCAAAGCCGAAATTAACAGCAATAAGGATAAAATTGATATAATTATTTCACTCGGTAATGACAGAATTATTATTGTGGAGTGTAAAACGGCTAAAGAGGTGGAATATAACAAATACTCATCATTGTCCAGGCAACTAAAAAGCTATCACAAATTATGCAAAAGTAAGAATTTCCAGGCTGTTCGAACGATTCTAGTGGCACCTGATTTCAGTAAGGATTTTGTTGATGAATGCATCAAGGACTGGGAACTGGAGCTATCTTTGGTCACGGCAGACGGTTTGCTGGAATTGCTTAAGATATTTACTGAAAAGAAAATGCAGGAGTTTCCGATTGGAGTATTTGGAAATAATTTGAAATTGGATGCGGACAAGGCAAGGAGTATCCTTGAACGTTAATTCTTGACGATTCATTACAAATAAAACATATATGCGGGCGTGGAGATGGATGCAGGTAAAGAAAATGTAGAGAAAACGGAAATCAATTTGAATATTGATTATCTGCCTAAAATCAATTTGGCATTGCAGCAAAATGCGATTCCCGTCATCAGATCGATAACCATTGATAACATACTTGACTGCGAATTGAGAAATGTAACTTGTTATATCACATCTACTCCAGCTTTTTTTGAACCGATTACTAAAACTATTGATGCTATTACCGCTCAGAGTCATTATGTTGTTGATGATCTCACCGTTAAATTGAACTATCAGTATCTGGCTGAACTATCCGAGAGAATAAACGGTCAAATCCAAGTAAGAATCAGCATTGCACCGGCTGATTCCGCAACAGAGAAGGAATTACTGCTGCAATCCTATCCCGCTACGATTTTTGCTTTTGATGAATGGTTTGGCTCTGAGGTTATGCCGGATATCCTGGCTGCGTTTGTAACCCCAAATCTGGATATTATTTCCCAATTACAGCAGCGGATTTCGCAACTTTTGAAAGACAAAACCGGCAACAGTGCCGTTGACGGATATCAATCGAAAGACAAAAAGCGGATTTATACTATAATTGAGGCCGCTTATAAAGCTGTTGCGGAGCAGGCGATAAATTATGCTAACCATCCTGCCAGTTTCGGAAAAAATGGACAAAGGATTCGTTTTGCCGATGCGATATTCAAATTTAAACTCGCAACCTGTCTTGATATTTCCCTGCTTTTGGCGGGGTTACTTGAACAATGCGGTTTGAATCCCCTGGTACTGTTGCATCAGGGACATTCTTATGTCGGTTGTCATTTGACGGAATATCATTTTCCGGATTCTCTTCAGGATGATCTGCAGTCTGTCCGCAAACGTGTCGAACTTGATGAAATCGTGGTGTTTGAAGCTACCGCTGCTACAGCATCCAACGCCATATCTTTTCGGGATTCGGAACTGGCCGGGAAAAAACATCTCATACTTGAATCCCAATTCATTGGCGCTTTAGATATACGTCAGGCAAGAACATTGGGCTTGCGTCCTTTACCGCTTAAACGTACTGCGGACGGACTCGTGGTTGTTGACGACGATTTGGGAATGAGCCCGAAACGTGAGATAAATAATAAAACGGACCGCGCCTTTCGAACTGAGATAGAAATAACGCAGAATGAAGACAAACGCAGCCGCGTTACCCGTTGGCAGCAAAAACTGCTTGATCTTACTCTCCGTAATCGCTTATTAAACTTCAGAGAAACCAAGCAGACTATTCCGATAGCATTCAGTGATTTGGGAGTATTGGAAGATAAATTGGCGGCTGGAACCCAATTTACGGTTAATCCGGCCACGCAATTGTTATCCGGAACCGATCAGCGTGACTTGTCTGTGTTAGAACGACAGACCGGAGAAGACCCATTAACCCGTTATCTTTCTGATGAGTTCAGCCGGAAGCGCCTGCGTTCATATCTGAGTGAAAGCGAACTTTATAAACGCTTGCTTGGTTTATATCGTCAGGCTCGTACCGATATAGAAGAAGGCGGGGTCAATACCCTCTTTCTGGCTCTTGGCTTCCTGGAGTGGAAGGAGAGTTTGACTGCGACTCAGGTACATCAGGCTCCATTGTTGTTGTTGCCAGTTAAGCTTGAACGCAAATCTGTGCAGGAAGGATTTACTCTTGAGCGGGCGGATGACGATACGGTTATTAATGTTACCCTACTTGAGCTGTTGCGTCGTGATTATGGCAAAGTTATTCCCGGTATTGATCCTTTGCCGACAGATGATTCCGGCGTTGACGTTCAGATGGTTTTTCAGCTTATACAGCAGGCGGTAAAGGATTTGCGCGGCTGGGAAGTTAGGGGCGGGCTTTGGCTCGGCAGTTTTTCCTTTAATAAATTTATCATGTGGAACGATTTGAACAAGCGCCTGGATGATTTGCAACAAAATCCTGTGGTTAACCATTTGGTAAATCATGCGGGAAGTGCTTTTGATGATGGGATTGAAGGTGTAATGCCGGACAATTTAGAACTGGAAATGAAATATGATCGACTTTTTTGTCCGCTTAGTGCCGACTCATCTCAACTCAGCGCAGTGTTATCGGCGGAACGCGGCAAGAATTTCGTCCTTCACGGGCCTCCTGGAACCGGGAAATCGCAAACGATTACGAACCTGATTGCGCATTGCCTGACAGTTGGCAAAAAAGTTCTGTTTGTGGCTGAAAAGCGTGCCGCTTTGGAGGTTGTACACCATCGGTTATGCAAGCTCGGGCTACGGCCGTTCTGCCTGGAATTGCATTCGAACAAAGGCGGTAAGCGCGAAGTATTGGCGCAGTTTAAAGAATCGCTTGATTTCATTGAAAGTCATGAACCTACGGATTGGGACACCGTCACCAGGGAATTGGAAGATATCAGGAGAAATTTGAACTCTTATGTCGCGGAATTGCATCACAATTATCCGAATGGTTTGTCTGTTTACCGGGTTTTTTCTTATCTCCTCAGTCATGAAAAAGATGAGCAACTGATTTCCGGCGTGAATGATCTGTCATTACAACAATCAGCCCTGAGAATATCAGCGGAAAAGCTGGGACAGATGCGCAGTGTGGTAGCCGAGATGGCTTCCTGTGCTGAAGTTTTGTCAGCTAAAAACAAAACTGATTTCTTTTACATCAGGCATTCCGACTGGTCTCCTCAATGGGGCAAGGAGGCGGTAACTGTTTCAGAAGAATTGATTCATGCCTGCACAACTTTAGCCGATTCATGTAAAAAACTGTTTTTGCAACTGGGGTACACGCGTCAAACGTGGTCGGAATCCGATATATATAATATGGCTCTATTGGCGGAAAAACTTAAAGATGCACCTAATTTACCGGATGGATTTATCGGAAAAGGCTGGAAAAATTTTGCCGCAGAGGTTGAAGCTCTTGCTAATAATGGCCTGATCCTAAATGAACTGCGGGAAGAATTGTGCGATTTTGAGTTGGACAAGATATTAGGCTTAAATATAGATGGCATCAGGAAACGTTTGGAAAACAATGCCGGGGAATTTTTTATTATTCGCTTTTTAAATAATCGTTCCCTGCTTGCAGAACTTCAGCCGTTAAAAAAACTTGGCGGAACAAAGCTGAAACTGGCGGAACTTAAAACGCTTCTGGATAAATTTGAACTGTTTATTTCAAGTAATTCTTACATCAACTCTGTACCCTCAGAATTGCCGGCACGTCTTGGCGCATGGTGGAACAATGGCAATTCGGACTGGGAAAAACTCAAGGCAGCCATTGCCTTCGGAAATAAGGTTAATGACGCCATAACAATTGTCTCTAATGGTGACGCCGCCGTGTTGAACTCCATGCGACTTAAAGTTGGAGAATTACTCTCTCAGGCTGACGAATTACTGGGAGAAAATTGCCCGATACGGCAACAAATCAATACCTTGTTTCAGGGATGGAATGACTTTCAGGATGCGTTAAATAATTTTATTGACAAGCTCGACATTGCACCTGAATTTAAAAAACAGCAAACAGATATTCTGGTTCAAAGCAGCCAGTACGCTAACGGAATCATACGTAACAGCCAGAACTTGCGTCATTGGGGTTTATGGTTGAAATCCAGGCAAAAAGCGGCCGATTTTGAGCTTAATACTTTGATAACCGCCTCTGAAGCTGGAACGCTGAAACCACAGCATATTTGTTTAGCTTTCGAAAAGCGTTTTCGTGAAAAATTCATAAACGAAGTGATTGGTCAGGTTCCGGTATTGCGTGATTTTCTCGGAGACCATCATGATCGCCTGGTTGAGCGCTTTATTCAACTGGACCAACGTTATGCTGATTTGTCTCAAAAGCTGACTATATCCAGAATTGCCGCACAAATGCCGCACGGACGCAAGGGGCAATGTCCTGCCGGTACCGAACTGGGAACATTAAAGCGGGAAATAGAAAAACGGGCCAGGCATAAAGCTGTAAGGTTGTTACTTGAGGCAATACCTACAATACTTCCGCGCCTGAAGCCATGTTTACTTATGAGTCCTCTTTCAGTAGCGCAATACCTGCCGCCCGACCAGTCTGACTTCGATATTGTAGTTTTCGATGAAGCGTCTCAGATCCCCGTATGGGACGCGATAGGCGCTATTGCCCGGGGCAAGCAACTGATCGTGGTCGGGGATCCCAAACAGTTGCCCCCAACAAACTTTTTTCAACGTCAAAACGACGACGATGAATCTGAAGAAAATGAAATTGAAGACCTTGAAAGTATTCTTGATGAATGTATTGCCTCCGGCATTGACGAATCTCATTTGCGCTGGCATTACCGCAGCCGTCATGAATCGCTGATTGCATTCAGCAATTATCATTATTACGATAATCGACTGCTTACATTTCCCGCTGCGAAACATGGCGAACATCTGGGAGTAAAATACCATCTTGTTCCCGATGGACTTTATGACCGTTGTAAATCTAGAACCAATAGGAAGGAAGCCCGGCATCTTGTGGATCATGTGGTTAAACAATTATCGGCTCCTGAATGCGCCAATCGTTCTATAGGAATTGTGACTTTCAGCCAGGCGCAAAAAATACTTATCGAAGATTTGCTGGATGATGCCCGCCGAAAGTATCCTGCAATAGAAAAGTTCTTCCAGCCGGATATTACTGAACCGGTTTTTGTTAAAAACCTTGAAAATGTGCAAGGCGACGAGCGCGATATCATTTATTTTTCTATCTGTTATGGGCCGGATGAAAACGGCAAGATTTCAATGAACTTCGGTCCGCTTAACCGGGCTGGCGGCGAACGCCGTCTGAATGTGGCAATAACCCGGGCCAAGGAACAAATAATAATCTTTTCATCCATCAATTCAAGCCAGATTGATTTAAGTCGTACCAGTGCAACCGGTGCTGCACATTTGAAATTTTTTCTTGATTATGCGGAAAAAGGCGCGGCCCATCTGACTGGCATCATCCAGGACGCGTCATACAGTGATTACGATTCATGTTTCGAACAGGAAGTAGCTGAATTTCTTCGAGGAAAAGGTTATTTGGTTCATGTTCAGGTCGGATGTTCCGGTTATCGTATTGATCTGGCTATAACACTACCAGATAAACCGGGGCATTATGTTCTTGGAATAGAATGTGACGGCGCGGCATATCACAGTTCTGTGACGGCAAGAGATCGCGACCGATTACGCCAACTGGTGCTGGAAAGCTTGGGATGGAGAATTCATAGGGTATGGTCAACTTCGTGGTGGCATGATCGGGAAAGAACTCAGGAACAACTTATCGCAGCTGTAGAAAATGCTCTTTCCGACCCCGAACCACTCCCTGAATCATCTCCTTCCACTGAGAGAATTAATGATAACTTTCAGGATACTGCCAGAATTGACATTGATCAGGAGGATTTGAACGAACCGGCTGAATCAGATTGTTCGGTCCAAACATCTCCAACATGTGAATTTGCACAAGTTTATCCATCGGAGCCACGGCAATATACGTACCGACAGGAAGATTTCTATGAAACTTGGAATAG
>JAQUOK010000138.1 GCA_028717165.1 Victivallaceae bacterium
CGTATTTGTTGTCAATAAGCAGTTCTTTGCCGGTTTCTTCGTCCGTAACCAGATAGCGGCGGCGGCAGTTCTGGAAGCACGCGCCGCGGTTGGCGGATGAATTGTAAACCGCCAGACTCATGTAGCATTTGCCGGAGACCGACACGCATAAAGCGCCGTGCGCGAAAATCTCGATCCGGACCAATTCACCGCCTGGCCCGGTAATATTCCCGGTTTTGATCATCCTGATAATTTCCGTTATCTGCGGAAGCGTCAATTCGCGCGCCAGCACCAGTACATCGGCAAACCCGGCAAAAAACCTGACGCTTTCGATATTGCAGATATTCGCCTGAACGGAAATATGCACCGGCAGATCTATCCGGTTGGCATAACTTATAACCGCAAGGTCCGCAGCTATCACCGCGTCGATCCCGGCAGTTTTCGCGGCATCGCAGACACTCCTGACCTCGTCCAGTTCGTCGTCATAAACGACAATGTTCAAAGTCAGGTAGGCTTTAACCTTCGCCCGGCGACATAAACGAACGACCTTCGGCAGGTCGCTTAACTGAAAATTTGACGCCGCACGGGAACGCATATTCAGCTTCCCAACGCCGAAATATACGGAATCCGCCCCGGCTCTCAAGGCTGCCGCCAGCGATTCAAAAGAGCCTGCCGGAGCCATAATTTCGACTTCATTCATTGACGCTTAAAATAAATCCTTAATGGTTTTGCCGATATCTTTGCCGATTTTTTCCGCTGTCCCCGGTAAATCTTCAAGCAGTTTCGATTTCAGTTTTTTGATATCCAGGCCCTCTATATTGGCGGAAGCGACAGCTTCAACCGTAGTCTTTATTATCGCGTCGAAAATTTCCGCGCAGGCTTCTCCCATATTGCTTTCCTTACCGAGATCGTTAAGCTCTATCCTGGGCAATGGGACGGATACGGAAGTATTCAGCATGCTGGACGAAACCATTATCCTGCCTTTATTGATGACAAAAGATTTGATAATTACTTTTTTCGCTTTTTTCGGAGCAGTGTCTTCAGGCTTTTCCTCGCGGCGTTCCGGTTTTTGAGCGGCGCCGGTTTTTTCAGCCTGCGCGAATTTCATGATATTGTTTTTTATGTCGGTAAGGTTGCTCCCGCCCTGAAGCGTCGGTTCAAAATCAATCCTCACATTGTCTATTTTTACCTTATTGACAATGACAGTATCAGTAAACACTGAATTCACGTCCAGGTCAACAGCGACCAGATCGAACCCGAAAGCTTCCTTGTCTTTGTAGCCGGGCGGGTTGTCGATAGTCAGTTTGTTTATCTGCAAATCTCCGCTGAGCAAAGAAACATAAACGGATTTAACCGCCACTTTGGTTCCGGCGGCCTGAGTTCCGAAAGTGCGGGCAGCCTCCGCCACAATTGCTCCGAGATGCATTATGATCACAACTGCCAGAATTACAATGACAACCAGTAAAATAACCGCGCCGGTTAATATTTTCTTTCCAAGTTTCATGCCGTTTTCTCCCTGATTAAACAATATTAAAGAATGTAAATACCCTGGATATATATTAACCGCCCTGAACTGATTTTGCAAATAAAAATCCCTGATCCGGTCAAACATCCGTTAAGAGCAGATCAGGGAAAATCCTTAAAAATCCGGCGCGAACTACCAGTTGGGTTGCTCAGGAAGAGCTTTATCAAAATCATCAAGCAGTGATTCCTGATACGCTCCGGCGTAAGTACCGCTGAAGAAACGGTCAAGGCCTTTTTCGTTCAGCTTTGCCCAGGATTCATCTTCACGTCCAGGAATAATCGGGAAGAACAAAGCGCTGTTGGCTTTCGCCGCCTTAAGGTCGCCGGGCGCGTCGCCGATCATTAACACTTTGTCCGGATCATATTTCCCGGCGGTAGCGTATTTCAGGTGTTCAGTCTTGGTGCCGTGTTCCTGGCCGCAAATCATGCCGAGATAATGGTCTATTTTGTTTTCCTTCCATTCGCGGGTAAGCGCTTCGAGCGGAGTCTGGGAAACCACAATCTGGTCCGCTTTACCATGTGCTTCAGCCAGAATATCCTTGACGCCCGGAAACGGCGGAATTCCGAAAACCATATCGGCGATAGCCGCGTTAACCGCATGCGACCATTTTAAAATGGCAGTCAGTTCCGGGTCGCCGGTCGCGGCTACTTTAGCTTCCAGGGCCGGATTGCCCAATTTGCTTTCTTCCTTTACCCAGGCATTCAGGGAATTGTAATCGCCGATCTTTATGCCGCGCTTCGCGAATTCAGGGTGCTTGCGCATAAAAGCCAAAGCGTGCTGAACCGCAAGAAAACGGTTGCAGCCGCGGGTTTTGCTGTAAAGGTTCACGAATATCCAGACGTCACGAGCGTATTTACTGGCCGCCTGCAAACCGAAATGCTTAATGAAATTCGGGCAGAAACACTCTTTCTGCTTGATTTCCATAGTGTCGAAAATACAGCCGTCACTATCATAACCAATAAAAAAATCATGATTTTTCGGCAGGTTTTTCATCTCAGAAACATAATCCATAATTCAAACCCTTTAGTTTAAAATCAGAAAAAATTAATGACTTTGTTAAATGATTAAACTAACTCGTTTTCAGATTTTAGCAAGCGCTGAAAAGAAAAAATAGAGGGAAAATAATGTAAAACGCATTGGCTGCATAATACAGCCAATGCGTTCATGATAATTTTATTATTTAGGCGGAGCCTGATCTTTGGGAAGCTTTCTGGTGCAGAAGAACCAGTCGTAGCATTTCACATCTTTGGCTGATTGCTCGACTCTGTCTTTAGCGGTGCCGCAGGAACCCGGAGGCGGGATAATGACGTCGTCGCCGGGCTGCCAGTCCGCCGGAGTAGCCACATTGTTGGCGTCCGTAGTCTGCAATGCCATCAGCAGCCGTTTGATTTCCTTGAAGTTTCTGCCGTTTGACAGCGGATAGTAAAGCAAAGCGCGGATTTTGCTTTTCGGGTCTATAAAAAATACCGCTCTGACCGCTTGCGTATCGGCGGCGGACGGCTGCAGCATACCGTATTTTTTCGCTACTTCCATTTTTATGTCCTCGATCAGAGGAAAAGTAACTTCCACATTTTTCATGCCGCCATATTCAAGTTTTTCCTTGATCGTCCTCAGCCAGGCAATATGGCTGTAAATGCTGTCTATAGACAAGCCGATCAGTTTGCAGTTCAAAGCTTCAAACTCCGGCATCATCGTCGCAAAAGTCATAAATTCCGTGGTGCAAACCGGCGTAAAATCAGCTGGATGACTGAAAAGGATCACCCATTTCCCCCGGTAATCCCTGGGAAAATCTATCGGCCCCTGGGTTGTTTTCGCTTTGAAGGCCGGTGCGGTTTCACCGATCAGCGGAATCCTGATTTCCGGTTCCTTTGTCTTTTCTTCCGCCCAGACGCTTATTCCGGTTAAAACTGCGAGGACAACAGCGATTGCCATTTTCATGATAACTGCTCCTTGTTTATGGTTATAACAAGTATAAATCTGAAGCAAGAAAATTTCAAGTAAGTTACCCAAACAACGTAAAAGGCGTAATTCGCAATTCGTAATTTAAAAAAGTTATCTTCCCCGGAACTCATTAGGAGACACCTTCTGGAATTTCCTGAATATCTTGCAGAAATAACTCATGTCGCCAAAACCGCAGCGTTGCGCGATTTCCTTTATACTGAGCTGTTCGGTCTGCAAAAGCCGGACGGCCATGCGGATTCGAAGTTCACTCATGAAATACTGCGGACTTTCTCCCATGAACTGTTTGAACAGGCGCGTAAAATGGTAACGGCTGTATCCGGCGCACTTCGCCATGTCACTGACAGTTACCGCCTTATCAATGTTTTTCAGGCAATAATCATAAACCCGGCTTATAAATTCCGGCGGTCTGCTTTCTCCCTGACCTGAAGGCCGGACATAATTAATCAGCGACATCAGAAAATCATACGCCAGAGCTGAAGCCGTATATTGACTGTCGATCTCATTATTTTCACTTTTCCGGCAAATTGAAACGGCCTTCCGCACCGGCAGTGAATCCGGATCGAATTTCGCCACTACTCCGGAACGCCGGCGCAACTCCCGGAAAAGGCGCATGGCTTCACGCCCGTGCATGGTAACGAAAACAAATTCCCACGAATCGGAATCCGCCGGGAAATAATAACAATGATCTTCAGGAACCGTCAGCAGCATGGCTTCTCCGGAGTTGACGGAATAAGTTTTATCTTTGAAACGGAGCGCTCCGCGACCGCTGAAAGTATACTGCCAGAAACAGAACTCCTTATCCCCGCGCTTGAGTCCGTCCCAGCGATAATCGCAACTGTTTATCAGTTGCCGGCCGCAAGTCAGCAGCATAGCCGACAAGCGTACCGCACGCTGCGGGAAAAATATATTGGCCTTAAAATCCATAATCGCACAAAATTACCTTAAATAGCATTTTTATTATATTTACAAACTTGCCTATAAGTTATATAATAGCACTATAATCTTATTTTTCACAAACAAAAAGCTTAAAAATTTCATTTTTCACAAAGGAAAAATCATGCCTAAAATCACTTTTATGGGCGCCGGCAGTACGGTTTTCGCCAAAAACGTACTTGGCGACTGCATGCATCAGGAATCTCTCCAGGCGGCTGAAATAGCGCTTTACGACATTGACGCCAAACGTCTCAAGGAATCCAAGATAATGCTGGATATCATGAACAAAAACATCAACAATGGACGCGCTAAAATCACTGAATTTCTCGGCGTGGGAAACCGCAAAAAAGCCCTCAAGGGAGCCAATTATATCATTAATGCAATCCAGGTCGGCGGTTATGAACCGTCTACCGTTATCGACTTCGAAATCCCGAAGAAATACGGCTTGCGCCAGACCATCGCCGATACCATCGGCATCGGCGGCATATTCCGCGGCCTCAGGACGATTCCGGTAATGCTCGACTTTGCCCGCGACATCGAAAAAGTATGTCCGGACGCCTGGTTCCTCAATTATACCAATCCGATGAGCATCCTTACCGGAGCCATGCTCCGGGGAAGCGCGGTAAAAACTGTCGGCCTCTGCCATTCCGTCCAGGCCGTGGTAAGGGCGCTTATGGAGCCGCTCGGGATATGGAGCGAGGAAAGAGAAAAAAATATCCGCAGGAAAGTCGCCGGGATAAACCACATGGCCTGGCTTCTGGAAATCATGGAAAACGGCAGGGATATCTATCCTGAAATCAAAAAACTTTCCGCCCAAAAGCTCGCCGAATGGCGCGCCGCGAAAAATAAGGAAGGCAAAAGCGGCGACATGGTCCGCAATGCCATGATGCAGAATTTCGGTTACTATATTACGGAATCATCCGAGCACAATGCGGAATATTCTCCATACTGGATAAAAGACAAATACCCGCATTTGATCGCTGAATTCAATATTCCGCTGGACGAATATCCCCGTAGATGCGTAAACCAGATAAAAAAGTGGACTGAACAAAGCAGGGGACTGCTTGAAAATCCGTGTCTGACCCATGAAAAATCGCACGAATACGGTTCGGGCATAATGAACGCCATTGAAACCAATATTCCTTACACGATCGGCGGCAATGTGCTGAATAACGGCCTTATTCCGAATCTGCCGGCAAACTGCGTCGTG
Source organism: Victivallaceae bacterium (assembly GCA_028717165.1). Lineage (GTDB taxonomy): Bacteria > Verrucomicrobiota > Lentisphaeria > Victivallales > Victivallaceae > JAHOYW01. The sequence continues at coordinate 5,610 of JAQUOK010000138.1, forward strand.
GAAGTTCCCTGCCTCGTGAACGCAAACGGCGTTCAGGGCTGTTATGTCGGTGATTTGCCGGAACAATGCGCGGCATTGAACCGCACCAACGTCAATGTCCATCTCCTTACCATCGAAGCGGCCCTCACGAAAAGCCGGGATAAAATATATCAGGCGGCGATGCTCGATCCGCATACGGCCGGAGAACTGAGTCTTGACGACATCCGCAGCATGTGCGACGACCTGATCGAAGCGCATGGCGATATGTTGCCGGAATATAAATAAACTCTTAGAAACAGGTAAAAAAATGGAAAAAACAGAAGTAAAAGGGCATGAGGCCCATATGCAGAAAGCCAAAAATCTCGGCATTCAGGATGAAGTCAACCGGCCGATAAAAATAGTTTTTCTCGGTTCGGGAAGCGCGTTTTTCAAAAACCTCTTCTGTGACGTGATGAGTATTCCAGGCGCAGCTGAAGGCGAAATGGCCCTGGTCGATATCGACCCCAAACGCCTGGAACTTTCCCGTCGGCTCGGCGAAAAGATCCTGGAAAAGAAACAACTGAAAGGCTGGAAAGTCACTGCTACGACAAAACGTCTTGAAGTTTTACAGGGCGCGGATTACATTATTAACTGTATTGAAGTAAGCGGGACTGAATGCGTCCGTTTCGATAATGATATTCCGCTGGAATACGGCGTGGATCAATGCATCGGCGACACTATAGGCCCCGGAGGTTTATTCAAAGCATTGCGTACGGTTCCGGTATTTCTCGAAGTGCTTAAAGACATTGAAAGACTTTGCCCGAATGCCTGGATCCTGAATTATACCAACCCGATGAGCATCATGTGTCTGTCGGCGAACCGCGCATCTTCAGCCAAAGTCATAGGGCTTTGTCACAGTGTCCAGGGCACTTCTCACCAGCTGGCGAAATATGCCGGCATCCCTTATGAGGAAATGAAATGGCGCTGCGCCGGCATCAATCATCTGGCATGGTTTACCGAACTCACTCACAACGGCAAAGACCTGTACCCGGTACTGAAACGGAAAATCGGGAAAGATCCGGAACTTCTCGCCCAAGACCCGGTCCGCTTCGACCTGATGAAATATTTCGATTATTTCGTTACCGAATCAAGCGGCCACTTCAGCGAATACCTGCCCTATTACCGGAAACGCAAGGAACTGATCGCAAAACACTGCGGTGAAAAATATCTCGGACAGAGCAGTTTCTATGCGGACGAATGGCCGGGGTGGCGTATTGATAACGATGAACGCCGGAAGAAGTTTATCAGCGGAGAAGAGGAAATTGATCTTGCCCGTACCTGGGAATACGCGAGTTTCATCATTCAGGCCATGGAAACCAACAGTCCGTTCAAAATCTACGGGACAGTTAAAAATACCGGCCTGATCACCAACCTGCCGCAGAACAACGTCGTGGAAGTCGCCTGTACGGTCGATTCCGAAGGCATAGTTCCGAATTATTTCGGTGAACTGCCGGCGCATCTGGCCGCCCTGTGTGCCGCCAACCAGTACATGTTCGACGTTGCGGCCGACGCCTGCATTCACAGATCCAAAGACCTGGCGATGAAAGCACTGATGCTCGACCCGCTGACCGCGGCGGTCTGCAGCCCGGCGGAAATCAAGGAAATGACTATGCGGCTCTTTGACGCCGAAAAGAAGTTCCTGCCCGGCTTCAAATAAAAAACGGATAGCAAAAAATCTATTTTTCCGGCGGTTTACCGCCGGATTTTTTTTATCCCAGTCTATCCGTCCTTGACGCGCCGGACATAATAAAAAAAAGGCTTTACGGAGATGATGCGTCTCAATAAAGCCTTTTTAAAATAAAATCCCGGCACCGTGCTACTCTCCCACAGTCAAATATGC
>JAQUOK010000139.1 GCA_028717165.1 Victivallaceae bacterium
CGGTACGGTCACCATTACCGACACCAACATAAGGAGCAATACATCCACCACCAAGGGAGGCGGTATATATATTGAAGGCGGCAGTGTAATCATTTCTAACACTTCGGGCGTGGATAGTGCGGTTTCTTATTATATAAGCGGCAACAGTTCCGCTGAAGGCGGCGGTTTATATCTTTATAATTGTTCGTTCACAATCGGCGATGCTGCCGGTGCCGCCATAACCGACATCGCCGGCGGCTATAATATTACCGGCAATACCGCTACCGGTTCCGGCGGCGGTATTTATCTGGCCGGTTCTTCCACCGCTACGGTTGCCATGACTACTGTCGGAAACAATACGGCCGGAATCAACGGCGGCGGTATTTATAACAATTCCAACAGTCTGGATTTGATCAACACCACCGTTTCCGGCAATACAGCGGCAAACCGCGGCGGCGGCATTTACTTCGCCAACAGTGGCTCGCTTACCTTAACTTATGTCACCGTTGCCAACAATATCGCCAGTTACGGCGGCAGTTCCGCAGTTGCCACTGACGGCGGCGGTGTTTACATGTATCGCGGCAACCTGGAGCTTCTGGATTCAATCGTCGCCCAGAACTGGTCGGTCGCCGCCGATACCACGAACGGAGCTCACAGCGATATTTCATTGACCACCAGCGCCGGAATTACTTCGGCTGATTACAGTATTATCGGTACGGTGTACCAAGGCAGTTCGTCATATGAAATATCTACATATTCCCACCTCTACGATGTTAGTGGTACCTATACTTATGATACCGGAACCTATACCTGGAGCGACCTGGGCATTTCCAACACGCTGGAGGACAACGGCGGCTGGACTCTGACGCTCTATGTTTACAACGGCAGCCTGGCTATCGGTAACGGTTCTCCTTATCCCGCCGGAACTTCCGACGTTTATTTCGACCAGCGCGGCGTCAGCAGGGTACATCCGGACGGAACCGCCACCACGATCGGAGCCTATGAAAAACCGTCTTCAACCGAATCCACTTATTATTATATCGGCGGCAACGTTGATAACGCGTCGAACTGGGTCAATGAGTATTCAGTTGCGGCGGAGAATTTTACCGCGCCTGACCAGACTTTTGTTTTCTATGATTATTTCAATACCGGTTATACTACGGTAACCATAAACGCCGACACATTGAGCTCAGGTACGACATTCACTATCGGGTCTAAAAATACACTGGACATCGGTATAGAAGGCGGCACCACGGATATTGCTGTTACTATTGATGCCGGTTATGGCATCAACGCAAATCTCGGTAATATTTATGCCGATTCATCCCTGACTGTTGACGGCAGTTTTATTACCCAGTTAAGCAATTTAATCACCGAACTATTTGGAGAATTAACCGTAAACAGCAGCGGAACCGACACCTATACCGGCGGCGTGGCACTCGCCACCGGAGCCCTTTTGACCATTGCTGCCGCTGACGCCAACGTCACCAACTTAACGATCAGCAGCATAGATGCAGGAACTACGGTAAAATACACCTATGCCGGCGACCAGACGATCAGGATTCCTGAGTCCGGCAATTACTATAACCTCGAACTCAGCGGGGACGGTAACAAACTGTCCTCTGTCAGTCTTACAGTAAATGGCGACTTGACTTTAGCCGATAATGTCACCCTGCTGGTTGAAGCCGGCGATCTGAATGTAAGCGGGGCCGTTTCCGGTACCGGCAGTATCGAGGCTCAAACGGGCAGCATTGCGTTCAACAGTACAGCTTCTCTGACCGGTAACATTAATACTTCCGGTGACATAAGCATCGTCGATTCCGCAACTATAACCGGCAATCTTACCGCCTCTGCCGGCAACGTTACCTTTTACGGAAATGTCGATGTTACCGGCAACATTTCCGCCGTTAACGGAACTATCATATTGGGAGACACCGGAGCTGACACTATTCTTTTAACCGATTCTGTGGTAACAGCGAACACGATCAGTATTGCCGGGAATCTGACTTTGGATAACGCTTCCGTCACTGGTACTGCCTCCCTTACGGCCAACCGCAATATAACTGCTCAGGGCGGCGATAACCTGCTGGCGTCAGCAGATCTGAACATAAATACCAGCAGTTATTATGTTACGGTTAATGGAGCTGATACTACTTTGACACTTAATGTTGGCGCAGAAAACGTGTTAATTAACGACACCGGTACGGGAAGCGGCAAGGTATTCGATGTGAATAATATCAGGGTTGGAGATTCGTCTACCGATACCGGCACCATTGCTTTCGTTACTACCGGTGATGCCGAATTGGATTTCGGCGGCACCAGCGCCGACGGCATTTACGGCACTTTATCCGTCAGCGCGAACCTCATAACCCTGACCGAAGTCGTACTTAACAACGGATATCTCGAATTGAACAACCAGCAGCCGATCAATCTCGGCGGCGATGTTGTCGTAAACGGTATCATTTTCAACGGCGCAGTCAATCTTATCGCGGATTCCAGCGTTACCGGCACAAAGAAGTCAGTAGAATTCAATGGCCTAATAACCGGCAATAATTATAATTTGACTATTTCAGCGGCTACTACCGCTGCAGTCGGCGAAATAACCGGTCTCGGTGCGCTGAATATCACCGGCGCAGCGGTAAATATGAACGGCAGCATTACCGCCACCGGAATCGAAGTTAACGGCCCGGCTACGATCGGCGCTGACGCAACTTTCACCAGCAGCGGTGATGTAATCATGAACGGCACAACCGCCATAAACGGCGATATTTCGATTATCAGCAACGACTTGACATTTATCGGCCTGGTTAGCGGCAACGGTAACCTGACTCTCTCAACAAACGGTACCGGCACCTTTATCGCCGGCGCTGACTTAGATGGCGATTTAACGCTTTCCAGCGGAAGATTTTCTGCCGACGGAGTGGATGTTACATCCGGCAATTTAAATATCGCCGGTACTGCTCTTCTCGAAATGACTGCCGATACATTAACCGCTAATAATAATATCATTAATAACGGTACATTAGTTTCAGGCGGTACGGTCGTTGCCGGTTCCGACTTTATTAATTCCGGTGTGTTTACCGCGTATATCACCACGGTCGGCGGCAACATAACCAACACCGGAATTATGACGGTTACTTCAACGTTGAATCTGACCGGAAGCGGTTCCGTCAGTCTTGATCTGGACGGTATGGTAGATCTTGAAACTGCAACATTGAACGTCGCCGCAGGAAAAAACCCCGTTCTGACCAACGGCAATCTTGTTGTCAAAGATTTTGCGTTTCTGGGAGCGAATAGCACATTTGAACTGAATCCGGGCGTGACCCTGGAAATCACCGGCAACTTTACTTACGCCGTAGCTCAGGGAATTAATGACAATTACTTTATTGTCCCGGAAAGCAGTGCGCTGATCCGTATCATGGACGGTTCCGATGTCGAATACCGGGTTGGAGATAATAATTACGCTATTGTTGTCACTTTAAGCGGCACCTCCGGAGAAAAAATTGCCGTCGGCGTTATAGACGGCGTTACGGTCAACGGCGAAACTATCACCGGTATTGAGGATACCGTTAAATTCACTACGATTATTGATCGAAACTATGGCGGAACCAGCTATACCAATGACCTGATACTGGGCATTAACTGGCCCACTGCCATTGAAGGCACCGGTTTTGATCCCTCGGACGCCTCCCTGTTCAGCTTCAGTAGCGGCGAATGGACTATTGACGGGCCGCTCACAATAACTGATCCTTCGGCCGGACGCCATGAATTCAGTAATTATCTTCTGACTCACAACGGTACTTATACCATAGCCAATACCAATGTTGATCCGACGGTCCCGCCGGTTCCCAACAACGTCAATATCTATGAAATGGCGAATCCCCACTTCATGCCTATGTATACGGACCTGGATACCAATATTCTCCTTCATTTTGAGATCGGGTGGTATCCGTATTTCACCTCTGATCTGTGGCTCACTCCGGAAAACAGCGACTCGATCGGACAGGCCGTATACCGCCAGATGGAATACCGTCTGATCTCCAGCCCGCTGACAAACCCGCTGTACGGCCAGGTACCCCAGGCGGGTGAAGTCCTCGGACAGGCAATTACCGAACAGGCGAATCTGACCCTGACCGATGACGCTCCGATTTATCTGGAAGTCAACGGCGAATACTCCGTCGGCGCCGGCTGGCTCCCGATCACGGAACCCGCAACGGTTGAAAATATAGAACAATTCCACGAACCTGTCACTCAGGGACAGATCGATCAATTCTATCTCGACTTCGGGGATCGAGAAGATATTTTCGAAAAAGCGGCGCCGTTTAAATCCGACCTGGACGAAATGCTGGACAATCTCCTGGCAGGATAGTTCTACGTGTTACGTGTTACGTGTTAAGAAAATCTGAATGGAAACTTTATGAAATGTGAGAAACTTGACGTTTGGAAAGTCAGCGCCAGACTTTCAGCCTAATGTTTATAAAGCTTTCAAGACCTGCAAGGATTTCGGTTTCAAAGATCAAATAACCCGCTCATGCCTTTCGATTCCCAGTAACATTGCGGAAGGAATGGAAAAGAAATCAGCCAGCGAACAAGCCAGATCTATTGAAATAGCCAAAGGCTCAGCCGCTGAGTTCGCGACTCAAGTATATATCGGTATGGATATAAATTATATTGAAAAATCTGATCATATATTATATGATGTTGTCTAATCTAAATAGAACAATAAAAAGTCGTAATACGTAGCACGTAAAACGTAATACAAAAATTATGGACAAAATAATTATCAGCAATCTCAAAATCAATACCGTCATCGGCACCCTCCCAGAAGAACGCAATAAAAAACAAACCATCCTGATCAACCTTGAACTGTATTTATCCCTGGAAAAAGCCGGGAAAAGCGATAATCTGTTCGATACCGTCGATTATGCCCGACTGGAATCAGAAATCGTTGAAACCGCTGAAAAATCAAAATTCCTGCTGCTTGAACGCTTCGCCCGGGAAATCGCCGATATCTGCCTGAATAAAAAACTGGTTTCCCATGTAAAGGTCGAAGTTGCCAAACCAGGAGCGTTAAAACATTCTGAAAATGTAGCAGTATGCATTGAACGCGGTAAGGGGTAAGTGTTACGTGTTACGTGCTACGTGTTAAGAGAATTCAATTGGAGCTTATAAAATTTTATGAAATGTGAAAAACTCGATGTTTGGAAGGCTAGTGCCAGACTTTCCGCTAATGTTTATAAAGCCTTTAAGTCATGTAATGATTTCGGGTTTAAAGATCAGATAACCCGTTCATGCCTTTCGATTCCAAGCAATATCGCGGAAGGAATGGAAAAAGAGTCAGTTAAGTTCAAGTAAGATTTATAGAAATAGCAAAAGGTTCCGCCGCTGAATTCGCAACTCAAGTGTATATTGGCATGGATATAAATTATATAGACAATAAAGACGGCAAGGAATGGATTGAAAAATCTAATCATATATTAGCAATGTTATCCAACTTAAAGAAAACATTAAAGAATCTTAGCACGTAACACGCAGCACATAACACGAAAAGGAGTAAAAATGAAATCTTACCGCAAGGAATTATGGATGAACACCTCTACCAGGAGAGCCTACCTGAATATTACGCCGCAAATCAATGAATGTTTGCAGGAATCAGGCATCCGGGAAGGACTGCTCCTCTGCAACGCAATGCACATTACCGCTTCGGTATTTATCAACGACGACGAAAGCGGCCTGCATGCCGATTTTGACCGCTGGCTGGAAAAACTCGCCCCGGAAAAACCCTACAGCCAATACCAGCACAACGGTTTCGAGGATAACGGCGACGCCCATCTGAAACGTTCCGTCATGGGCCGGGAAGTCGTTGTCGCAGTTACTGCCGGCAAGCTTGATTTCGGTCCCTGGGAACAGATTTTCTACGGAGAATTCGACGGCAAACGCCGAAAAAGGATTTTAGTCAAAATAATTGGCGAATAGCTTTGACTTTGCCGGTATTCCCATTATAATAATCGATTAACATTTTCGAGAACATAACGAGAGACAGGAGCGGCTATGAACAGATATCTTATCGATTTTATGGAAGCATTTAAATTTGAAGGGCTCACCTTCGACGATATTTCACTGATTACCCAATATTCCGATTTTCTGCCGGCCGAAGCGAATCTCGCGTCCGATTTTTCACGTAACGTCAAATTGAACATTCCTTTCGTCAGCGCTGCCATGGATACTGTAACGGAAAGCAAAATGGCCATCGAAATGGCGCGTCTCGGCGGCATCGGGATTATTCATAAAAACCTTTCCGTCCAGCGTCAGGCGGAAGAAGTCAGAAAAGTCAAGACTTATTTGAACGGCATTATTAAAAACCCGATAACTTTCAGCCCTGAACAGACGGTCGCCGAAATGCTGGATGAGAAACGCAAACACGCCTATCCGTTTTCCGGTTTCCCGATCGTTCAACCGGACGGGACTCTGGTCGGTATAATTACCGCACGCGATCTGAAATTCCTGACCGACTACAATATAAAAATCGCTACGGTAATGAACAGATGTAAAGTAGTCGCTCCCGATGGTCTTTCCCTCCAGGACGCTTACGAACTGATGCTGAAGGAAAAAGTCGGCAAACTTCCCACGGTTGACAGCAAAGGCAAACTCACCGGCTTATACAGCTTTCAGGACGTAAAATCCCTGATCATCAACGATGAACCCCAATACAACCGCGACGCCAGCCACCAGTTGCGCGCCGGCGCCGCGGTCGGGCCTTATGACGAAGAACGCATCGAAGCTTTGATCAATGCCGGAGTCGATGTTCTGGTCGTAGATACCGCCCACGGCGACAGCAAAGGCGTAATCGAAACGGTACCCCTGATCAAGAAAACCTACGGCGAAAAAGTCGACGTCGTCGCCGGTAACATAGCAACGGGAAGTGCCGCAAAATCTCTGGCGGATGCCGGCGCGGACGGTATAAAAGTCGGTATCGGGCCCGGTTCGATCTGCACCACCAGAGTAGTCGCCGGCGTCGGCGTGCCGCAGGTTACCGCAATTTATGAGGTCTGCAAAGCAACGCCCCCAGATATCCCGGTTATAGCCGACGGCGGAATCAAGCAATCAGGAGACGTCGCTAAAGCAATCGCCGTCGGCGCTGCATGCGTAATGATGGGGTCGGCTTTGGCCGGAACAACTGAAAGCACCGGCGAAATCACCCTGCATCACGGCCGCCGTTTCGTCATTTACCGCGGCATGGGCAGCCTTGAAGCCATGAAAACCGGAAAAGCATCCCGCGAACGCTATGGCCAGGCTGACGTTGACAGCGACAAGAAACTGGTACCGCAGGGTATTGAAGGACTCGTACCTTTCCGGGGGCCGGTCGCCGATGTGCTTCATCAATTTGCGGGCGGCCTGAAATATTCATTCGGATACTGCGGCGCCAGAACCCTGAAAGAATTCCAGAAAAAAGCAAAAATGATCCGGGTTACAT
>JAQUOK010000140.1 GCA_028717165.1 Victivallaceae bacterium
TGTGCAAAGCAAATTTTTGGAGGACGTTGAGCGGGCGAGCCGGACGGGAAACGCTGGATATCGACTTTTGCCGGCCTCGTCCACTGGACGAGGCCGGCAAAAGTAAAAAAATCACATAGTCCGGAACAAGTCCCGGACGAAGTATTTTTTTACTCACGTCAATCGCGAATGAGTGGCGAAGAGTAATTTGAGTGAGCTACCCGCAGGGTAACTCCCGACTCTGCGCCAGCTGAAACGAAGTCAAAATGCGCTCAAGCCAATCGCCGCGAGGGCGTTGCCAACCGCCGTGAGCGAGTTTTGAAATCAGCTCAATATGAACCGAATTCCCGCCAGGCCTCGATCATCGCCAAGCCGCACTGAATGGATTTAAGCCGTTGTTCCCGGGTTTTCCCGCCGCCGACCCCGGCGCCGCCGGTAGTGCGAAGGAAAAAACCGCCGCCGGGAGCGCCAGCCTCAATCGCCTGCTTCACCAGTTCACGCACCGATTCCACCCGGAATGAATCCAGAGCGAAAGCCTGGCTCGGGATATTGCCGGCCAGTACCATCCGGTCTCCGACCCGCCGTTTGGCATCAGCGAGATCATTGTCGGCATACGGTGGCGGTTCAAGCGGTTCGAGGATATCCACCCCCATCTCCGCAAAACGCTCCAGATACTTGCCGGTATTGCCATGGCTGTGCGGAAAGTATTTTCCGCCCAGCGAATGGATGGCATCGTTGACCCGTTTATCCCAGGGAAAAACCCATTGGTTGAACTGTTCCATACCCAACCAGGGCGAGATCAGCATTTCCAGCGCATAGGTCCTGAAAATCAGCGGATCTTCCAGTTCATCCTTCCTTACCGCCGCCAGCGAATCACAGATCTGGCTGGTGGTCCGCTCCAGAAACATTTCCATCAGGTCCGGCTCGGAAAAAAACCAAGTGTAAGCTTCCTCCATATTGCTGTTGCGGACGAGACTTCCCAAAGGATGCGGCAGCCCCATTACCGGGACCCCGCGATTGCCAATCTTCCGGCAGGCCTGATTGTAGGCGTCCGGATTGAAAGGCCGCCGTTCCCGCGGCGCTTCCGCCAGCCGCCGGAGGTCATCCGGCGTTTCGATATAACGCTTTTCCCAATGGTAGTCGTTCGGGTCACCGTATAAACCGTCACAGATATGTCTGGTGATTGCGGTGAACTCTCCGACCGGAGTTCTGTAAATCCGGCGCAGGCGTTTGAATTGTCCGGGCACCTCCTCGATTACCGCCTCCGAATAAGTGGCATCAAGCCCGAAGAATCCGCCCCAGTCAAAGCCCGCGGCCCCTAAAAAATTATCTGCCTCATGCTCCTGAAAGTCGAGGATTGCCTCCCCCCCCGACAGGTTCATTTCCACGATCTGTTTCGGATTGATAAGCATCTCAATCGGAACCCGGTCCGGTTCTTCGAAATTCAATGCTTTCCACATTCTTTCTTTTGAATTCATTTGATATTTCCGCTGTTATGGTATGATTTCCGCTTCCATTGCAATTATTTTTACAAAATTCCTCTATAAGCTTAGATAACGGTTTCGTGTATTTTGAAGAGTTCCAGCGGATCGTCTACTTCCACCGTATGGTTCATTGTCCATCTGTATGCGGGTGAAGCCGGTAAAACTTCATCCAGAATGAAAGCGGCTGAACCGGCAGTACCTTTTACATCGGGAAGCCTGGCATAGAAAATCTGCCTGATCCCGATAATCGCCGCTTCCTGGGCGATTTCTTTCGAGTCGGCTACGGCTTCAACGACGATACCGAGTTCATGGGATTTTATTTCTTTCACGCTTTCCATTTCGCTCATTACTCCGTTCTTACCGAAGATATGATAAAATAACCGATAATTTTTATTGTTCAACCTTTCCGCAGCCTGAGCTTTAGCCCAGTCGATGACCCGGTCGATATTCCTGATGGTATATGGATCCCTGATACCCGCAATACCGATATAACGTTCTCCCACTTTCCCGGCGCCTTCAAGTTTTACCTTGATCTTTCCCGGTATCGGAATGAATTCGGCTCCGGTAATTCTGGCGGTTTTTTCGTCAAATTGTTCGTAGCGGCAGTTAGTCATATCCAGGGCGCCGCCGGCGAAATATTCAAAAAACGGGTTGCTGCGTTCATACATCGCATGTCCCGCCACCGACGCCACTGTGCAGCGCTGATTCGGATGCATAGCCGTAACTTTAACGTCTTCAGCGGTAATCGTGCCGATTAGGCTTTCTTTACCGCCGTAAGGTTCGGCACAGAAAGAGGCGCATTCGAGGACTTTTCCCAGATAATATGATTCCGCTTCCGGAAAACCTTCGTGGATGGCCGCGGCCGCGAATATCGCGGCGTCGCTGGAACGCCCCCCGATAATGACATCGGCGCCGGTTTCCAGAGCCTTGATAAAAGGATGAACCCCGGCAACGGCGACAATCCGTTCGGTAGCCTCGAGTTCCGCCGGAGCCAGGGGCTGGCGCCCGTCGAGCCCTTCAATGACTTTTCCGGCCTCCATTTTCCGTTTCAGGCAGTTCTTGTCTACTTCCGAATAAAAATATGCTGTCCGGAAAGGCCGCAATTTATGCTCGGCGGCAATTTCCCTCAGGATTTCAAGATACATGTCAACTCTGCTGTTAGTCCCGGTATCCCCTGCGGAACCGATGATCATCGGTACATTTTGTTTGCGGGCGGCCAGGAGCATCAGCTCGAGATCATGTTTCTGCCATTGGCGGGGGCTGACGCTGACGTCGCTTCCCAGCGGTGTCGGGCCGATATCGTCGCTGCCCGAGTCACAGCAGTAATAGTCAGGCCTGGTTTCAACTCCCGCCTGAAAACTTTCTTCTTTGGTTGGGGCAAAACCCAAATGACCGTTGGGACAGATTATCCGCAAAAACTCTTTCTGCCGTTTCATCCTTAATTAATCCTTTTTCGAGTTGTTGTTATTTAGCGTAGACGCTTAATGCCGCCCCCAAAATACAGAGGCATATTCCGGCATATTGCAATAAACTGAGATGTTCCTTAAATATCAGAAGCCCGAGAACCGTTCCAAATACGGGCGTCAGGCAGAAGGCAATGGTCAGAACGGTTGAAATGCGGCCGTCTTTCAGGCCGGAGTAAAGGCAGATAAGCCCCAGGGCTCCGGCCAGTACTCCTCCGCCCAGGGCTATCATTATCAGGGATTTCGGGCCGGCTTTCCGGAGTTCTCCCCAATAGGGAAATGAAAGCGCCAACAGGACGATCAGACTCACTACTGTTCTAATAGTAGTGCCGGTTACCGGGGTCAGACTGCCGAGTTTTACCCCTTTTTTTTCAAAAAAAGAGCCGGCTGCCCAGCAGGCGGCGGTACAAAGAGCCCATAATTCAGGTTTCATTGAAAATTCCTTTTGCCCATAGATAAAAAATATTTTTGGATAATCTGTTCTGTAGATTTTTCAGTTATTTGGTTTTCATATAATACCAATTCTTGTCGGCGCCGACTCCATTCAACAGGGCTGTCTGGAGCATCCATGAAACATGCATATCCGCCCATACCAGGTTGATGCCTTTGTTATGCCGGTTACCGACAGGCGGAGTATAAGAGGTATAAGCCGGTTCATAAAGACGCGCCAGCCTGAAGACGTTTGCTGCCGTTCCATACCAGTCAGTTGTATCACCTGTTGTTATAGTTTCGCTGGGACGCGAAACCTTTACTGAATTTGCCCGGTGATAGCTTGCCGAGGAATGGCTGTCACGAAAACCCATGTAAGCGTAGTTCCAGCCGTAACCTCCGTCATAACTCGAATTCCCGGTTGGGTTTTTAAAAGAAGGACATTTAAAGGCTCCTTCCCTGAGTTCGGCGCTGCTGACATCCAGATCTTTCCCGGAATATATATATGGTGATAATTCAAAACGCCATTGAACCGCATAATCGGCGTCCGTGGTAGCGCCGGCTCCTCCCGTATCTATTGGAAACCAGTTTTCATTATCCTGCACATACATGGCGGTCGCGGTTCCGAGCTGTTTCTGGTTGCCGACGCATTTTATGGCTTGGGCTTTTTTACGTGCCTGATTCAATGCGGGCAACAGCATTGAAGCAAGGATAGCTATGATAGCGATCACTACGAGAAGCTCGATAAGTGTGAAAATCTCATAATTATCTGTCCTGAGTGAAAACAGACCTCTTGCGAGCCGCCTGATTTCGTCGGTTACTTTTTTCATGATACCCTCCCGCTGCTGTTGAGCACAACTTTATTCAGGTTCACGTTTTTTACTAGATCAATAATTTATCCGATAACATTATTATAGGCTTGCAGGATTTGTTAATCAATAGGCTAAAATTACTTAAAAACGAGATTATATGCGCAAAAACGATATTATAAGAGAAGCCGCGTTCCCGTATCAGAAGGTTTTTCGCAGTCTCAGCATGGTTTTTTGGGGGGAAGCGCCGGTTAATTTTTTGAACGAAGCCGAAAATGCGGCTTCATTCCGGAATCCGAGATGCCAGGCAATTTCTTTCAGCAGCATATCCGTTTCCGCTATTAGTTTCATTGCCGCATCTATTCTTTTTTTAGCGCGGTATTCATATGGAGTGAGCTGATATTGTTTAAAGAAGAGCAGGCGCAGATGATCCGGAGAGTAGTTGCAGGCTTCACTTAACTCCCTGAGGGATTTTTCGAAATGGAGGTCGGAATCGATCATATCTTTTAGCTGGGCAGCCGGAGACGAATGGGGGAGGGCGTGGTTCCAGTCAAGCAAATAACGAAAGATACCGGCAATTCCCAATTCCGCCCGCAGATAATTTGCCGGTACGGGGTTGCTCATGGCATCCATGATCATGCGGAATTCATTCTGCCAGCCGAACACCTGCTGTTCGGGTACCGGCAGGATTGTCGGCAGTAATATTTTTCTGCCGTCTGCCATCATTTCCGCATGATTGGGAAATTCAGGGGACTGCCGGAGGTCGAGTCCTTCCAGGATGATATGCCAGTTTTCCCGGTTTTCGGTAAATTGGGTTATATATGGAACTCCTTTTATTCCCAAAACAAACATGGGGCCGGGATTATGTTCTTCAAAATCATAAATTTTTCGGTATTTGACGCCGGATACTGAAAAGTTGATTGTATTATTCCGGCATCGCCCCTGCAAATAACATGAATTTGAATGCAAGCCAATATATTTTATCCTGAAGTTTAAAATGCTTAAAGTCTCCTTTAGTTCCTCAGCGGCCCTGCCGGTTTCTTTTTGGTTTTTATCAAATCCAGACTGCGGTCGGCGGGAATGCGGTAGCTTTCCATTATCGCAGGAGTTGACTTGTTGAGCTTATCAATATCGAAGACGAGCTTGGTTTTATCTTTCAGTTGAAACACGATAAAACCTTTACTGGTATTTTCGACGATTGAGATCAGTTCTTTCAGATCCTTGATCTTTTTGCCGTTGACCTCCTCGACAATGAGCGCTCCCAGGCTCTGGTAGCCGACATTGACCTCGGCGGCGAGCACGCCGGACAAAACGACGACCTGTTGTAAGTCCTTGCTGACCTTGCCGTTGATAACCTCATAGACCAGATCTATCGGGCCGTTGTACCACTGGCGGTATTCATCCAGATGATTGATCGAGAGCGGTACGAACAGCAGTCCGCCGATAAAATAATAAGTCGGGAGCTGGTCGAATACGCGGTTGGGAACCAGCTGTTTATAGCAGTGCAGTTTGTAGTCGAACTCGATTTTTTTGCCGTCGCGCAGGATTGTGAATTTACAGTGGTCGTCGAGATATTTGCGCCAGACCAGATAACCGAAATAGATTACCTCGTCTTCACGGAATTTTACGGTTGCGTCGTTATCGATTTTCACCCCGTCGATTGCCATGATGACGTCATCGACCTTGAATTCGCCGCTCTCTTCGACTTCCGGGGGCAGCGAGCGGATAATAATGCCGGTCTGTTCCGGCAGCATTTTCGCCCATTTGCGCAGGTCCGGATTTTCCATCGTATTAAAGGCGAACGGGACATGCGGAAAACCGTCGAATTTTTTATCTTCGACATCTTTCAGGAAATGTTTTATGACCGGTACGGGAATCATATAGCCGATGTTCTGAGACTGCGACAGGCCCTGAAAAGCGATTCCAACGACGTTATTATCATGCAATACCGGGCCCCCGCTGTTGCCGGGATTTATGGCCGCGTCGATCTGTACCGCCAGGAGGCGGCGTCCGCTGTGGGAATAAGTTATGGGTTCAATGCGGGAAATGATGCCTTGGGTTACCGAAATATTATCGCCGCCGACCGGATAGCCCATTACGGTAACGGCGGTCTGCAGTTCCGGCAGGTCCCCGAAGGCGAGCGGTTCCAATCCCTGGAAGAATTCCGGGTTTTCAACGCTCAGGATAGCCATATCGCATTCATGGCCGATTACTTCCAGCGTGGCGACGTATTTTTTCTGGATTCCCGGTTTTCTGACCATGATGAAAGTCTGGTTGGCGACAATATGGGCGTTGGTCAAAATACGGTTGCCGGAAATTACAAAACCGGAACCGGTAGATGAATGCTGCGGATAATTCTGCCACGGCTGATTATAGTTCGGCTGGCTGCGCACCGCGAAAATTTTAATAATGGAGTTCTTGAATTTGCTGATTTTACGCTTTTTCTCGGCGATGCTCATATTGTCGGCGATTGGGGGAACCGGGGCCGCCTTGGCGGGAGTTTCTTGCGGTTGCAGTGGCGGCTGAGCGCTGACTGCCGCGGCAAACAGCGCCGCAATCAATAATAAATTTTTCACGGTATCACCTTTTTTATTTGTCCTTTTCCGTATTCTGGTTTTCGGGGACAACGGTTTTTATTTCGATCACCGGCAGTTTCCAGCCGCGGACCAGTTTTTGGGTTCCTGTAATATAAACAGGTTTTTCGCGCCAGATATCGAGGGAGGCGTTCTTGCAATGCAGATATGCGATCGTACTGATATCCGCCCGGCCGCTTATGCCGATGAGGGCGTGGGTTACATAAACGGCTCCTGATTTCAGCGGGACAATCTGTCCTTTCAGGCTTACCTCCTGGTCGGCGCCTTTGATGAACGGCAGGATGAAAGCGGGTTTGGCGTCCTTATCCTTGAGGAAACCGGCAAAATCCCCGGTTTCCTGATCGATCAGAACCAGATCCCGTTTAAGCTCGGAAGCCTGCAGTTCCTTAAGTTCGTAGTCATTGACAATTACGAAGCGGCTGCTTACCCATGCTTTTAAATCAGCCGGCGGTTTTATCTTGAACCAGCCCTTATGGTTTTCCCCTTTAATAATTTCAAGCTCCACTCCCGCCGGTTCCGTCCGGTATTCATTATATTCATTACCGGGGCCTGCGCGGAGGTTTACTTCCCGGCCGGTTCGCGAATTGGTCATCAGGTGGCCGGCCACCCATACGGAACTGTCGGGCGGGGCGGCGATTTCATACCAGTCGTCGACTTTGCGGAAAATTT
>JAQUOK010000141.1 GCA_028717165.1 Victivallaceae bacterium
GGGGGTAGTGGTTTTCGCGAAATTAATAAATTCCCATATCCTTTTCCTGGCTTCTATCTCGGCGCGCGAAAGCTCAAACGCATCCGTGGCATCCGTATCGGTCACCATGTCAAGGTTAAGCGTTCTTTCTTCGTGCAGGCCGCGGGCGCCGGCATCAAGCCACTTAGTTACGTAATACGGAAATTTTGTATTTCCTTTTTTACGGGCATTATCGAATTTTTCATTAACTTCAGGCCAGTTGACCGTCCTGGCCATGTCCACTCCGCCGATCCGGATACGGAGCGTAAGTCCCTGCATTCTATGAGTTACGGGGGAGCCTTTTTCAAACGCCGCTCCGGCGCTTGCCGCCGCATCGCCATCGCCCGTCGCATCAATAACAATTTTTGAACGGATGCCCAGTCTGCCATTTTTATTAACCATATTGACTCCGCATACCGTACCATTTTCCACAATTGCGGACTCAATAAAGGTATGAAATAAAATATCTACTCCGGCTTCCTCACAGAATTCCTGCAGGACGTATTTCAAAAGCTCCGGGTCGAAAATTGCATAGACGCTCGGAAATGCCACATCCCAGCTCATTCCGCCCAGTTTTTCCATTTTATCGACAAGTTCTTTGAATATTCCGCCGTTTCTGCCCGCGGTCTTGGCAAATTCAATGACCAGTCTGGAGGTTGCCGTTCCGCCAAGGCAGTTGCCCTGGTCAATAAGCAGAGTGCGGACGCCGTTTCGCGCCGCGGCGACAGCGGCTCCGAACCCGGCCGGGCCGCCGCCGCAAACAATTGCATCGTAATCTTTATGGCAGGACATTGTACTCATAATGTATTGTATGTTATATAGTTATGATAATATAGATTATACAACATAAAAGCGTTTTTGTCAACAGGAAATCTGGGGAAATTAAGCTCTTTCTGTTGAATAAAATATGGAGAACCGGTTGCGGGAACCCGACAAGTTGGGTTAGCGCTCCGCTGCTCCAATAGCACTGAATTCAGCCTTTTTTCAGCATCGACTATTTTAAAGTACCCAAAGAGATTTTGAAAAGGGAGAGTGCAAGAGGGAAACAACTTTTCCTCAAAAAGTTTTTCCCTCTCGTGAAATATTCACTTTTTCCGACGACTAGTTATCTCCAATTCCCTGACAATAACGACTGTAAATCGCATCCGCACTTAGTGCGTCTGCATGTACTCTAACGTCATCAATTATGCCGTTGAAATAATAAAGCGGCGAGTAAGCGTAGCGCCCGATTTTAGCTGACAGGCTACAGGAATCGGGATCTATATGTGTTCCAGGGAATTCGGTCTTGTCAATTCCATCAATGTATATCCTGGCTTGTGCGCCTTCCCGCGTAACTGCGATATAATGCCATTCGTTCAGTGTAATTTCCGCAAAAGAAATTGTTCGCTGATAACTGTCCGTCTGATGTGTGTAGTAATATACTCTGTTTCCTAAAAGACAAACCCGGTAACCGCTATTATTCCATTGGCCTTTGCTGAATATGTCTTGTGTGCCGCTATTATCCTCCTGTTTAATCCAGGCTTCAACCGTAATCGCGCCGGTAATATTCAAACTCGGGTCGTTTCCGCAATCAACATAATCGTCTGTCCCGTTAAATTCCAATGCCTTACCAATCTGACCGTTTACCCATTGTGGATTGCCCTCTAAAGTTCCATCGTTTTCATAAGACGAAGAGTCTATTGCGCTATTATCAAATTTCCAATATCCGCATCTGATCCCCCGGCAATAACGACTGTAAACAGCATCCGCACTTAGTGCGCCTGCATGTACTCTAACGTCATCAATTATGCCGTTGAAATAATAAAGCGGCGAGTAAGCGTAGCGCCCGATTTTAGCTGACAGGCTACAGGAATCGGGATCTATATGTGTTCCAGGGAATTCGGTCTTGTCAATTCCATCAATGTATATCCTGGCTTGTGCGCCTTCCCGCGTAACTGCGATATAATGCCATTCGTTCAGTGTAATTTCCGCAAAAGAAATTGTTCGCTGATAACTGTCCGTCTGATGTGTGTAGTAATATACTCTGTTTCCTAAAAGACAAACCCGGTAACCGCTATTATTCCATTGGCCTTTGCTGAATATGTCTTGTGTGCCGCTATTATCCTCCTGTTTAATCCAGGCTTCAACCGTAATCGCGCCGGTAATATTCAAACTCGGGTCATTTCCGCAATCAACATAATCGTCTGTCCCGTTGAATTCCAATGCCTCACCGGTCTGACCGTCTACCCATTGTGGATTGCCCTCCAAAGTTCCATTGTTTTCATAAAACGAAGAATCTATTGCGCTATTATCAAATTTCCAATATCCCACCAAAGACTGCAGCGCATTGTACATGATCTCTATTTGGGTTGCTATAATCAAGCGTTTCTGCTGCAGCATATCGTTCGTACAATTACCCGGCTGGATATAACTGCTGCCGCTGTCAAAATCATTACTCCAGGGGATACTCCTTATAATATTATCAAGAATAATTTCTGCTGTATCACCATCAGCAAACCCCAATTGCTGTGCATCCTGGATATATTTTTTTAACGTATAGACATATAGAAAATCATATAATCCTTCTCTAATGCCTTCCCATTGAAGTGTTGATGTCATAACTACATCATCTGTTAGTACTTCAGCTGGATAAACAATACATGTATCTTTCTCGGCAGCATCGAAATCATTAAAAGGGTTTCCCAATGCCTGCATATATCTGTAAGTGGTAACACTTGCGTCGGCCCCAGATTTTTCAATTAGAAAACCACTTTTATAGCGGTTTCTTACAAGATCGCCTTCATTGCCGGTAAAACCCCCGTAACCGTACCAAACTATGCCATTAGGGTTTGGGCCCTGCGGAGAAAAAAGATATCGTTTATTTGCATTTTCCTGATCCGTTTGAAAACCATACCCGCAATAACACATATCCTAATATGCACCTAACTGTTCTATTGTTGAATCATAATAAACTGTTCCACATGTTTTCAACCCTATTTCTTTAGCTAAAGGATATTCCCAAAGAGCACGTTCTGTCTTATCGGCACTATTATGGGGTTCATCGACTCCATAATAAAACCATTCTTCATAGTCTTCGCCTCCTGCATATGTTTGTATGAAAGCGTCAATAGCCAGCAAAGCATCCTGGAACCCTTGTTTGAGTATTTCATTATTCATTTCCGAAAATGGGCCGCTAAAACTATCAACGTCAATTCCTAATACTTCTCCTGCCGCTATTTCCAGCATAGGCCCGCAGAAAGGTATTAATCGTCCTTTAAATTCTATGTTTCTTCTCAGTGTCAAAAACCGTGCTATTTCTTCCGAATACCATCCAGTTATTCTGCCCCCGCTCAGAGTAAAATCAATTCCATCCTCAAATCCAGGATTGGAAACCATATTTGCAGATATTCCCTGGACTATGGATACATCATCAAACCAGACGCTTCCTGTTCCGCGATTTTCTAAATACATTTTTATCGAAGTTGTACCAGGCGGTGTAGTAAAGGTGTTACTATAGTTGGTCCATCCATATGTTCCGCTCGGAAGGGAGAAAGTTTTAGAAGTTACTCCCGTGGAATCTGTATACCAGATCATCACTTTTCCTGCGGTCAACAGGTCCCCTTTGACATAAAGGGATAAACTATAGTTTGTATTTTCATTAACCGGAATTGCATCCAGGTAATGCCATGCTGCCCGTCCTGTGGTTCCTCTGCATTTGATATAAAGAGATCTGTCACCACTGTATTTTTCCAACTTACTAATTGTCGTAATATAATCGCCTGACCATGTATAAGCTTGCCAGCCGGTAATTGTTCTGAAAGGATTCAGGGTAAATTCAAGGTCACTCACGCCATACTCTTTCATATCCATTAAGTAGCGTTCTGCCTGAATATCCGTCATAGTATTAATCGATCCCATTGTTGAAAAAAGTGATGATAAATTATCAGCCGGTTGCTCCAGCGTAAAGGGAAACACCTTCAATTCGACTACTATGCTTTTTTCTACACTATTAGCACTAAATTTAACGGTTGCCTGATATGTTCCGGGGGTACAATTTTGCGGAAGAGGAACTTGGAACCAGAATCCTTTACTTTGGCCCTGAATAACCGGTACTGTTTGGGTTACGGGCATAAGGCGTTCCGGTATATTGTAATATCTGTATCCGATACCGCAAATCATGTACGGCACCCTTTGATTCCAGGTTTCAATATAATTTATTTTTACGTGTTCTTTAGGTATTGAATGTCCGAAACCATCTGTAAAATCCGATTCAAGTACTACCGCCATATCAAAATTATTGTCAACTGCATATACAGATGTCCAAAAAGGAACAGACTGGCCTGGTGTTCCAAAAATATTTATTTGAGAAATTATTTCTTCTGGCTGAGGTATGCTGTCTTTATACATAAATCCGGGATTTTTTCTATGGTAAATGATATAATCGGCATAACCGGCTGCCAACGCAGGATCTTCAGCATTATTTCGCGGTTCATACAAATAATAACTGCCTTCGGAAATCAATAATGTTGCCTCTTCTGCCGGGGTTAAAGAGGCCTCTTCCAAACATATATCATCAAACCAGGCAGTACCGGTCGAATAATTCTGTAAGTATACTCTTATCCTTGTTGTTTCCGCAGGAGCTAACAATGTCCAGTTAAAATCAGTCCAATCAAACGTTCCTGATTTTAAAGTAAGAGTTTCTGATTTCGCCGCACCGGACGCGGTATAGTAATATATAGTAACTGTTGGTTTTACGTCAATGCCTTTTACTGATAAGGCAAGATGGTAAGTAGTTTTATTCGTCATTTCAAATGGAATAATATTCTCAATGATTGGACTGCAAACCCAGGCGTAGCCAATCTCTCCTGTACATGTAATAGAATATGACCTGCTACCTGTATGTGCAATAATATTATCGTATGCACCAGTATATGTGCCTAAACCGGAATAGTATGTCCAGTCACTTGTATTTTCAAAACCGGGATTCGGCACAAGATTTGTCGCTTCGGCTACAAAACCGATAAAAGACATTACTATTATGAAAGCAAAATTGTAAAAGTTCAATAACGCAGAATTATTACTTCTAAAAGACTTTTGACTTTTTGCAGACCCATTGATTAAAATGTTAACTTTTGTCATAACCCTGTCTCCTTTAATATTTTTTTTAAAAAATCATCCCATAATTCGACAATTTCCCGTTTTTTTATAACAAATGCAAGCTCAAAAATTTTTCTTCTCTCCAAAACACATTTCCGATTTTTTATTAATATTTACCCTGTTTTCTTACCAGTTCCGAGGCATATTTTATTGTTATTTAAAATCCTTTTAAGTAATTGGAGTTCAGTTGTTTATTTTATCAAACGCCGGTTTTTTATTGCGCGCTTTTCCGCTTGTTCTTATATTTCTCAGGAAAAAGTTGCTTTAAAAAATATTTTTTCCGATAAACGCTTACAGTTTTTATCAGGAAACCCTGAAAAATCGGAGAATTGAATCCCAATTGATTAAAAATTTATGTCAAGCGCGTCCCAGGCGGCGCTTTGGTAATCTTCCAGGCTGGGGCCATCCTGGCATACAGCTCTGTACCGCTGAATTTACTGACATGTCCATCCATATAAGCGACATTACAATTATTATTAGGATGAGTCGGCAGGTTTGAGATCCAATTGTCGACAATGGTGGCTTTTTGGGGATACCGGGCAGGACTTAATACTAAATGTCTCCCGCGATAAAAATAATCTCCTTGACTAGTTCCCGGCCATCCTGACATTGTTGCTGTCCTTCCTGTTCTGGGACAAAAACAAATTGCAGGATTATCTCCTATATAATCAGGAAACAAAAGGCCTAAATATACTTTTCTCGTTCCGGACACGGCGCACAAGTATCCTGAGGGATCAGATCCACAGAATATCGGAGGCATAAATCTGTAATCTTGTGCATATGACAGTAAGCCCAGTTGTAATTGTTTTAAGTTTCCGGCGCATTGTATTTGCCTGGCTTTTTCCTTTGCCTTGCCGAGAGCCGACAGAAGCATTGCGGCAAGAATAGCGATGATAGCGATTACGACGAGAAATTCGATGAGTGTAAAAATCAATTTTCCTCCAGACATTTGTTTTTTCATTTTTAACCTCCTTATTTGTTTTTTTAAGTTCCGGCAAAAATTTTTCTATTCAGATTTTTTACATTCTCGTTTTCGTAACCTCCTTTGTTTATTGGCGCGGCGCGCCGGTTTCGAATCTCATTGTCAAAATTTTCCCTGTATATCGGATTATACACCAAAAAGGCAATACTGCCGTTTCCGTTTTAGCTGCCAATCATAATTACCAGTCAGGTTGCGTTTTTATATGTCGCAATGTATTATATGTTATATAGTTATAACAATATATATTATACAACATGAAAGCGTTTTTGTCAATAAAAAACCTGAAGAAAATAAAAAATTTTCTGCCGTTCAGGCTATCCCTGATGCAGAGCATCCGGGATATTACGCCCGAACTTCCACGCCCTAACGGGCGGGCCGAAAATTTGCTCCAAGTGAAACGACCAGAGGGGGCGGGGAATTAAACCCGCAAAAGATTAAGCTTTTTCTGTTGAATAGAATATGGAGACCGGCCCGAAAAAGTCGGCAGGCAATGTTTTTTGTACAGCTTGCACGCTCTGGCTCAACCTGCGCATATTAACGAGAACGAGATTCAGGTGCAACTTATTGCGCTCAAATTGCGAGCCCCCGAAAACTTCGACCAGCGTCTCGCCGCCAAACAAGTTTGGATTTGCCGGTTTGCCGTTCG
The DNA here is from genome assembly GCA_028717165.1 of Victivallaceae bacterium. GTDB lineage: Bacteria > Verrucomicrobiota > Lentisphaeria > Victivallales > Victivallaceae > JAHOYW01. The sequence continues at coordinate 6,783 of JAQUOK010000141.1, forward strand.
GAGAGTTCCTAACCGTTCGCAAATACTGAAAAGTTTATCCAGACAACGAAGCCGACGATCAGTCGCGTCCCGATACGTCGGTTTCGTTATAGTTTTATTTTTTTGACTTCTGGCGGGGCTGTCCATGGAGAGCCGGTCAGACAAGTTGTACCTGAGAATCCTTTTACAAGGTTTATGATTCAATAGTTATTTCACTGTCCGCTTCCGGCTGATAATGCTCTCAAGATATTCCTTTGCCTTATAATACGCTTCCCTGGCATCCCGAATATTGCCCCTTAACTCCAGCGCTCCGGAAAAGGGAATCCCGGCATCGCCAAGAATCCGGAAAACCCGCCGCCAGTCAATGGTTCCTTCACCCGGAACCAGATGTTCATCGATTTTCCCATGGTTGTCATGGAGATGCAAATGAATGATCCGCTCAGCGAATTCACCGGCAAAAGCCTCAAGCGCCCCCGTCTCCATCCCGGCTTGAGGAGTATTGGCATGGCCTACATCCAGGCATACTTTGAGCCGCTCCGGCCCCGCCAGGGCGCAGAAACGCTGTAATGATGAAAAAAATCCGTTTTCCAATGCCAGAGTAACGTTATGCGCTTCGGCAAATTTCAAGACCTCGTAAAAATAACTTTCATCGATT
>JAQUOK010000142.1 GCA_028717165.1 Victivallaceae bacterium
GGCATGGGCAGAGTTACCGCCGACTATATGGGAATGCTGGCAACGGTGATGAACGCATTATGTCTTAAAGACGCCTTTGACGCCGCCGGGGTCGGGGCTGAGGTTCAAAGTTCGATAGCGATGGCCCCGGTAGCCCGCGGTTATGACCGTGAAAGCGCTGAGAAGGCTTTGGAGCGCGGGAAAGTGGTGATTTTTGCCGGCGGCACCGGCAGTCCGTTTTTTACCACCGATACCACCGCGGCGCTGCGGGCGCTGGAGACCGGCTGCGATGCGGTTTTGAAGGCAACTAAAGTTGACGGCATCTATTCCGCGGATCCGGTATTGTATCCGGACGCCGAGCGTTTTGAAACCATCTCTTATGAAGAGGCCCTGGACAGGAAGCTGGCAATTATGGATTCGACCGCTTTTTCCATGTGCCGGGATAATGAATTGCCGATAATAGTTTTTAATTTTTCCGATCCGGAGAGTCTGGAACAGGTTTTGCAGGGGGATACTTCCCAGGCGACCGTTGTTGAATAGCAAAGTCCACTTAAGAGAAGGAATTTCATGATGTTTTGCCGGAAAAGCATATTGGGTTTGTTTTTTTCAGGGTTGGCGCTTGCACTCCCGGCCGGAGATTTGAGCGTCGTGGACGTATTTTCCGATCACATGGTGCTCCAGTGCGGCAAACCGGTTCCGGTTTGGGGCCGGGCGAAACCGGGAACGAAAGTTACGGTCGAATTCAAGGATCAGAAATTTACCGCCACAGCCGATGAAAACGGCAAATGGCTGGTTAAGTTCAAATCGCTGAAAGCCGACGGCAAAGCTGCGGAAATGCTTGTCAGTACCTCCGGAGAACAGAAAAAAATTACGGATATCCTGGTGGGAGAAGTCTGGTTATGCAGCGGCCAGTCAAATATGGAATGGCCGGTAAAGAGGACACTTCAGGGAACGCGGATGATCGCTGCCGCCAAAAACCCGGAGATCAGGCTTTTAAAAATACCCAAGAGTCATTCCGGCTATCCGGATGAGGACTGCAACGCCCAATGGCAGCTCTGCACCCCTGACAATGTCAGCGGTTTTTCCGCGGTAGCTTACTATTTCGGGCTGGAATTATACAAGGCGTTGAAAACACCTGTGGGCCTGATCGAAAGCGCCTGGAGCGGAACCCGGATTGAACCGTGGACCCCGCCGGTCGGTTTTATGGCGTCTCCCCAGACCAGAATATATCTTGAACGCATAGCCGTCGCCAACCGGGAGTTTCAGAAGCAGCTCAAAGAATGTTTGCCGCATGTGGAACCCTGGCTGGCAAAAGCCCGCCGCGATATGAAACTCGGAAAAAATATTGAACCTTTGCCGGGGTATCCCGTCCACCGCATGAATTCCCGCGTCCAGCCTGCCGGACTGTTTAACGCGATGATCGCACCGCTGGTCACGTTCCCGATTCGCGGCGTTCTCTGGTACCAGGGGGAAGCCAACCGCCGGGACGGGATCGCGTATTTTTATAAAATGAAAGCCTTGATAAACGGCTGGAGAAAATTATGGCGGCAAGGAGATTTTCCGTTTTATTTTGTCCAGGTTGCGCCTTTCGATTACCCTGAGCCGGACATTTTGCCGTCATTGTGGCAGGCGCAATACCGTGCGGCGCGGGAGATCAGAAACTGCGATCTGGTTTTTCCGGGCGATGTCGGCAATATCAGAGATATCCACCCGCAATGCAAGTATCCGGTAGGCGAACGCCTCGCGAAGCTGGCGCTGGTTAACGATTACGGCAAAAAAATACCGGCTTATCAGAGCCCGGTTTTTAAAAATTCGCGGCTTGAAGGCAATAAACTGATAATAAGCTTTGAAAATCTGAATACCGGACTCAAAACCAGTGACGGCGCCGCGCCGCGGGAATTCATGCTTGCCGGCAAAGATACGAAATTCTATCCGGCGAAAGCGGAAATAAAAGGCAAGGAAGTTATTCTGAGTTCCGCCAAAGTCCCCGCCCCCCTGACCGTCAGTTATGCCTGGCACAATCTGGCGATGCCTAATCTGGTAAGCATAGAGGGCTTGCCGGTATTGCCGTTTAATTCCGAAGTAAAATAACTTGGTTCAACAAAGTCCGTAAAGACAAACGCGCCCTATCCCATTCCGTCCTTTTTATATTGCGCTCATTTTTGACTAAGCATATCGTCATATATTTTTACTTGTCAAATATATGACGATATGCTTACACAGCTCCGCTAACTACTAACTACCAAGTCCCGCTTAATGCTCAGATGGTTTTACATAGCAACCGGCAAATAAAACAGTGCCGGAGTTACAGTCTTCGTGCTGTAAAAAGTATAAAAAAGGTCTGTCCATTATAAATTCTACCGGGGAGAGAGTTGGCATTCCAGCCGCACAGCCAACTGAAAAACTTTGCGTATAAGTTACGGAACTTGCCTCTGCGCCTTTTTCATCCACGGCAAAATAATTTTTTTGTTTCATTGAATCTACATGAACTGTAGCAGTAGCAGAAGTACGTACAAACATGGAAGCAAAATCTTTCATTTCAGTAAGGCCTGAATCCTCCATTACCGACTTTAAGTTCTATTTTATTATTTATTTCAAATTTGGGCATTTTTACAGTTACAGAATGTGGAGATAAATAGCTGCCCGTTTTTTTTATTTCCTCAGAAGTTATTTTTGCAAGCAACTGTTTAGCCGACATTATTTTTTTAGGCAAAACTATGAGCAGAGAAAAATCATTTCCTTTAAAATACATTTTCAGTATTTTAATATCTTCCGACTCCGCATATTCCAATTCGCTATTATTCTGTTCCATCATATAAATCATTTTGCCAGGAGCATCGGCTTCATAATAAAAAGGGAATTTGTTATTGGTGTTTTCATCAAATCTGCTTGACCAGTCACCCTTGAAATAAATTGCACTGAGTAAAGTAAAAAACGGCTCATTTATTGTCATTAAGGAACTTTTGCTTTTAATGTCTTCAGGACTGATTATTGTTTTTATCGGCTGAGTAAGTAATTTTGTGTAAAAGACATTTTTGCTTATATCGTTCTTGTTATTAAAATATCATTCCTCTCCACGATTGCAAGACGCCTGCCGCACCAGCGGCATTCGTTTGCCGTTTCGGAGGGTGCGTACCCCAGTTTCGAGAATGGCCCTCAGCACGTCGGAAGAAACGGGGTCTGTGAGCGCCCGACCAAATAGCCGTTCCAGGGCCGTCATAATTCGACCTCCCTTCAAGATTTATACATTTGGAAAGAAATATAACCGGGAAGTAATTCTTTTGTTCAAGGTAAATTGACTTATCAGGCAAAATAACTATATTAAGTTGTATTTGACAAAAATTGAGGAGTTGGTTTTGAAAAATATTTTTTTATTTCTTTGCACTTATGCTTTATTGTTTTGCCCAAATTACTGCACTGGAACCGATTTCAAGGAAGTAAAACCAGAAGGGCATATTAGGAGCATGCCTTATAATGATCTTGAAAAAGAAGGAGTCGCTCTTTTTTTAGAAAAGAAATATGATAAAGCCAAGATGTTTTTTAATGAAATGTTGAGGAGGCAAAATTTAAAAAAAGATTCTTCTAAAAAAGAATTGGGCGTTATTTATTATTCTTTCGGAAGAATTGCACAAAGTGAAAATAAATTAAGTCAAGCTATTATTTTTTTTGAAAAAGCCGTCCGCTTATATAATGAACAGCCTTTTCACGACAAAGTAGAAGCTGATTTATACTTTTACCTTGCAGTAGCTTATTCTCATAACAAAGAAAATGAAAAAGCATTGAAATGCAGTAAAGATGCAATCAGTTTAGCAAAAACTACCTATGGCCTAAATGTTGCTTTTACTGCATCATGCATAGTTAATTATGCTATGAGTCTCCACAAGATGAAACAAAATAATGAAAGCATCAAAGCCTTGACTGAAGCTCATAAGATTTTTATTTTTGTCAAGGATGAAGAATCTGCTCGTAGAGTAAAAAATTTATTGAAAAAATGGACTTCAGAATAATTTATTGTTAGGGCGGTATCTATTTTCGCAATAATGACTTATTAAATAATTTTGATACATTAAATCGAAATAAATGGAATCAGAGAAGCATGAAGAAAAAATATAAAATATTTTTGATTATAATATCTGTAGTAATAATTATTATTATAGGCTTAAGTTTGCCATTTTTTTTAGCAAAATTCCGCCTTGCTTCTGAAATTGATGAACTTCGCAGTGCCGGACTTCCTGTAACGCCTCAGGAATTTGCCGAAGAATATTATAAAACTGTGTCTGAAAATGCAAATGCAAGTAAAATCTTTGAAAAAGCTTTTTCAATGTTAGAAGAATGCAGCTCTCCACCTTTTCTTATTTTTCAAGGTCAGGCAAAAACGCCGTGGCTTGATCAAAAACTCAATGGCGATCTATTAAAATATGCGAAAAAATACCTTGAAAAAAATAATGACACTTTTAATGAAATTGAAAAAGTAACGCACTATAAATATTTAAGATTTGCATATGACTGGAATAAAGGACTTGGACGGAAGCTGATACCAACTGATAATATCAGAGAAATTATTTATTTGTATGCAATTCAAATCGAAATTGCTATTTATAATAGAAACTCTACTATGGCTAAGCAATACTTAAAAAATATGTTTCATCTAAATGACTTAATTAAACAGGAACCAACTATGCTTGCACAAATTGTTTCACAATTTTGCGAGAGTGTAATAATATCCTGTATGGAACGTTGCATAAATAATTGTCATTTCGATTCTGATGACCTAAAATATTTTATAGCAAAATGTGATGAAGATGAAAAATATTTCTGTTCACGTTGGCCATTAGCCTGGCTAAATGAAATGGTTATGGGCGCTGACCTGGCAAGTCCTGCTCAAGTTGAAGCAATCGGTTTATTTGACTATAAGAGTAATGATATTAATAAAAGACTTTTGTCTGCTCAATATGATTTTATTTCGGGAAATATGTATAAAACATTAGCACGAGAGTTAAACAGAGCAAAAAAAATCATGGAAATGCCTTTATTTTCTTATTCTAAAAACATAAAAGAATTAAGAGCGATTGCTTCTAATGCACAAAAAAGCGAGGGAATTGGGGCATCATTTTCATCGACATCTATGTGTGATGTAATTTATCAAAAACTTCTTAAAATAATTGTTCGTTTACGTTGCGCCAAGACTGCGTGTGCAATAAAATTATACAAACTGAAATATAGAGCTTTTCCCAAATCGCTAAAGAGTCTGGTTCCTGAATTTTTATCTTCTATTCCATTAGACCCATTTGATAATAACATCCTCAAATATTTTTATGATAAGTTCACTGTAAAGTATGAAATTCCTGGCTTTTCCAAAGAAAAAATAACATACAACCCGGTTATTCTCAAAAAAAACGGTTTTTGTATTTACAGCTCTGTTGGGAATTTGAAGGATAATATGCTATTTCCGCTTACTCGCAGTTATTTTCTTGACGGCAAAAAGATTGGTTTTATAGTTATCAATAATAGAGTTCACTGATTTTAAAAGCAACCATTATTTTTCCCGCCAATTGAGAACCTCTCTCACCCTGTCTTTATAGCTGGAAGTATTTTCCCTGCAATCATCAATAGCCCCAGATTTTTTCACTATTTCAGCTGCATGCTGATCAACAAGGTCAACTACTATTTCAGCGTTTTTAAAGAACTCGACATTGAATTCTATATATTCGGATATGCCGGTCGGGGCAAATTCTCCGACAATATCGGCACAATTCATTATGACCATCATTTTTTTATAAGCATCTTTAAATTTTTCCCTATCCTCTTTAAGTGCTTTTCCCTTTATTACAAATGTTTTTTTCTCTGTTGTCTTAGATGATATATTTAAGCCTTTGACCAGATTGTAAGTTTTAGTTATAAGACCTTCATATTTCATTACTTCGGCCATTTTCCCTGCTATAGAGTTGACTTTTTTCGTCAACTTGAGAATTTCACTTTTATTATTCAAATAATTCTTGAATTCATTAGCGGATATTGGCCTTTTGAGATGCATTGTTCGTAATTTAACAAATATCTCTTCAACTAATTTGTCCGCTAATGCCATATTATTATTTTGAATGGCAACCTCAATTTTATTACACAAGCCGGACAAGGCCTCGTAGGTTTTATGGTGAGTCTTAAGCTCATCTAAATTTCTAAGAATCTTTGGAGAACCGAACGTTTTCTGCATTTCAAATAATTGCATTTTGGTTAAAGAAGAGTCAGGCATCTTATTTTCTCCTTTTTAAATTGAAATTTTCAAAAGCAGTTCGCCGAAACTTTTGATTTTTCCATCGTCGCTGGCTCTTTTGCCGAACTCCACCGGGCCTTTGGTAATAGCCAGACAGGTTAGATCACCACTATCCTTGAGCGTAATAGTTTCCCCGTAAGCCGGGAATTTGTCAGCAAGGGATTTTATATTTTTCATAACTGTTTTTCTTGACGGGGCCAGACAGAAAAAGCTGACAAAATATTTTGCGCCGGCCATTAAATCATCCTCTTCATAACCGACCAGTTCCACTCCACAGCCATCGACGTTTAGCGGAATGCCGCCCCGGAAAATATCCGTATCCACAGTCATTCCCAGCTTATCGGCAATGTACGCGGTCATGGCGAATTCAAAAGAGTCGGAATCTATACTATTGTCTTCCAGGCTTGTTCTTCCACACGTGTCCGCGTCTAAAGTTTCGATCAGGATTTCTTCGCCGTCATTATAGTTGGACTCAAATTCCATTTGCAGAGTATATGCTTCGGTATTACTGAAATTCAACACTCCCTGATTGACTATCAGGGCGTTAGGCATGCGATAGGCGATTTTGTCGTTAGCGCTTATGGGAACAATCAACAGTTCTCCGCCCAAAGGGCTCCAGCGTTTGCCCAGGTCGTCCAAAGTCCAGTTTTTATTCTCATTCAACAACAGACTGACGCCTTTATCTATTTGAACAATTTCTGTTTTAAAGTAGATATGGATGCCGGTTAAACGTTTATCGATGATCTGTTCATGGGTTCTGTTGACCTTTACGTCATAATGACTGAATTTGAAGCTTAAAACGGATGAATTACGGGTTATCCCCAGCAGTTCGCCTTTGTAGGTAATCGAACAGGGCCCGACTTTAAGGTTTTGCGTATCTGACGACATAATTTTTCTCCTTTTTGAAGCAGCTTGCGTTTGAAAAACGCAAGCTGCTTTAGGCTGCATTTAATCAGGAATTGCTGTAACTGTAGAAAACCACATCAATAATGTGCTGTTCGCTTCCCAGGTGACGCTTGAAACCGGGATCAATGACGACATTGGAGAAAGTATGTTCCTCGCCTGTGTCATCGAGTTGAATGACCAGTTCTCCGGCGGTACCGGCCAGGTCGGAACCTATTGACGGGCTGAGAAGCAG
>JAQUOK010000143.1 GCA_028717165.1 Victivallaceae bacterium
ATTCCCGGCAAGCAGTATCGGTAGTAAATCGTGATTCCAGTTCAGCTAATGTCATTGGATAGTCTTCCATTGCTATATAATCTACATATTGTATGTGGTTGTGTCAAGTGCATACCCCAGTAAATATTTTTGCCACAATTTATTTTTATTCAAGCTCAAAAATACAAATAAAAGCAAATTTTTTATATTTTAGTATAGAAAAAATTTAATTCATGCTTTATCTTTATAAAAGAGGTGAAGGCATGAAGAGGTTTTTCTTTCTTCTGTTAATATATACCGTTCTGTTTACCGTCCGGGCGGACGGGGTTCTTTACGGTACGGCTTTATGGATAGTCGACGGCGACACTATTCTGCTGCGGCGCAAAAATCAACTTACCACCGTCCGGCTTTGGGGTATTGACGCACCGGAAAAGAAACAGCCGGGCGGCAAAGCCGCCACTTCTTTCCTGGTCAGACTGATCGGACGCAAACGCGTGAAAGTCGTCCTCCACGGCTACGGGAAATACGGACGGGTCATCGGAAAAGTGTATTACCAGGGGAAATTCATCAACCTGGAAATGATAAAAGCCGGGCACGCGTGGTGGCTGGAAAAATATTCACCCGAAGCAACGGAACTTAAAGAAGCCGAAAGAAAAGCCAGGGAAAGCAAAACCGGACTCTGGCAAAACCCGGGAGCAGTCAGGCCGGAATTTTTCAGACATCCGGAACTCCGGCCGAATCCGGAGCGACAGACTCAATTTTCCGGCGCATCAAATATTTTCTTATATTCGGCAAATGACTTTTTGTATTTAGCGGCATTATAGCGGGTGAAACTGCGCCGGGAATACTCCCGCAATTTATTCAACTGTTCACGGGTAATTTCGAAAAGCTCATTGACGCTCTGGACGATAGTCATTTCGCTGTCGCTGATAATATCGTCGGTTTCCCGCAACTGGCCTTCGACAACGCTCCCCAGAAATTTATTTACCGTACTTTCAGTATTATAAAGTGATAATTCATAATCGACCAGATTTTCGGCAGCCTCGACAATACTCCGGAGCAGTTGCAGAAAACAGATGAAACTTTTTTCCTGTTCAATACGCTTTTCATTGTCCAAGGCAATCAGAATATCCTGGGAATCTTTCAATACCGTGTTCAGAAGTCTCACGGACTGTGTATAAATCTTCTTCCGGTCAACGTCGGAATAGGTAAAAAGCTTGTCGGCAAGCAGGGTTTCCACCCGGTCATAAGCGGCATCGCGCCTGCCCATAAGCGGAGCAATATTCATTTTCACCAGATAATCCGCCTGGGACATTTTTCCGGACTGGATCTGCGTGACTTTATTAATAGTATTTTTTACTTTCGTCAATACGTTTTTGTGAAAAGTCGGATTCAAAACCTGTCTCCCGCTGTTTATGCTTTCCTGTTAAAATACGCCGCTTTCAAGCTTTCGTCAAATGAATAAGTACTATTTTACCATGCTATCGTCAATTGCTCTTGAGTTTTCCATGAATCCGTCTATATTTCTAATTAAACAGAAATCCAGGGTTATGTATTTATGATTTCCAGCAGATTACTGATATTGTTTTTTTTCTTTACCTTATGCCTGCAGTTGCCGGGAACCCCAATACCGTTCCGGATCGGGAATATTCTGTCAGCGGAAATCAGCCGCGATAAGACTGCAATAAAAAATCTCGGACCTTTTGATCATGATTTCGGTTTCAGGCACTACGCTTATGCCGTCGTCGCCGTCAAACTGCATAAAGGAAGAACCTTGAGCATATATGACTTCAGATTGAAATTTAAGGATAAACTATATAAGTGTGTCGCCATGCGTACGGGAGGCGGCAGTTTTGACGCCGACAAATGGCTGCTGCTGAAAACAAATCCCCAAACGATATATTCCATTTTGTTTATCCTGGACAGCGAAGCTCTGGGGAATGCCAAGAAAACGGTCCCGGCAACCTTGATCTACGCGCTGGACACCAGCGGACAGACCAGTTGCGAAGTCCCCTTCAACTTCATAAACTATGATAAACTCACAAAAGTGGAAAACATTCCCGGATCCGGCGCATTCCCCAAAGTAAAAATCGACACCCGGAAGAAAAACCGGGAAATTCAAAAAAATGAATCCTTCTGAATTTCCATTCCTGCCAACCTCGTCCGAAGATATGCGGAAACTCGGCTGGAATGAACTGGACATCGTTCTCATAACCGGCGACTGTTATATAGATCATCCTTCTTTCGGAACCGCCATTATCGGCCGCCTGCTCCAGAGTCTCGGCTACCGCGTCGGAATTATCGCACAGCCGGACTGGACGGATCCGGCCTCGCTGCAAATCATGGGACAGCCGCGGCTCTGCTGCGGCGTAAGTTCCGGCAATCTGGACTCAATGGTGAACATTTATACTGCGGCCCGCCGCCTGCGTAAAAGCGACGCCTACTCGGAAGGCGGAGAAACCGGCAAAAGACCGCCCCATGCGGAAATAGTATATTCCCAGCTTGCGCGCCGCGCCTTTCCCGGCAAAACCGTTTTCCTCGGCGGGGTCGGCGCCAGTCTGCGCCGGGTGGCGCATTACGATTACTGGCAGGACAAACTGCGGCCAAGCGTCCTTCTGGACTCCAAGGCTGATATTCTGGTTTTCGGCATGGGGGAAAACCCGGTAACGGAAATCGTCTCGCGCCTGGAAACCGGCAAACCTTTACGCGGGATCCGCGGAACTGCGGCAGTAATGGGAAAAAACGAGGCGGAAAATTTCAGTTCTTCCGGCTATGTCGAGCTGCCGTCGTGGGAGGAAATGCAAAACGACCGGGATGCTTTGCTGCGGTGTACGGTTCTAATCGAACAGGAAATGAATCCGTGCAACGCCCGCGGTTTAATCCAGCGTTACGGAGAGCGCCTGCTGGTAGTTGAACCTCCGGCAATACCGCTGAGTACGGAGGAACTCGATAATATTTATGATTTGCCCTTTACCAACCTGCCGCATCCAAAATATAAAAAAGCGATCCCGGCATTTGAAACCATTAAACATTCCATACCGGCGGTTCGCGGCTGTCCCGGCGGCTGCAGTTTCTGCGGCCTGGTGGCGCACCAGGGACGTTCAATCCGTTCCCGCAGTCAGGCGTCAATATTACGGGAAGCGGAGCGTATTGCGCAACAACAGAATTTCAAAGGCACGATCAGCGATATCGGCGGCGCCGCCGGCAATATTTACAACAGCGGCCCGGTCGACGCCGAAAAATGCGTAAAATGCCGCCGGATTTCCTGCCTGTTCCCGGCGCCGTGCCCGAATTATCAGGCCGAGGGCGAAGAACTGATCCGGCTGCTGCGGAAAGTCAGGGAAATTCCCGGCGTAAAACACGTCCATATAAATTCCGGGATACGTCTTGACCTGGCGGTAAAACAAAGAAAACTGATGCGCGAACTCATCTTCAATCACGTATCCGGGCACCTGAAAGTGGCTCCGGAACACCTGCATCCGAAAGTACTTAAGTTAATGCGCAAAAATCCGGCGGAGGATTTTTATGAATTTCTGAAAATTTTTGCCGAAGACAGTGAAGCGGCCGGAAAAAAGCAGTACCTTATTCCGTTGTTCATTTCAAATTTTCCTGGCTGTACCGAAAAGGAAATGAAAACGGTGGATGATTTCCTAAACCGGCACAACTGGAGCCCGCAGCAGGTTCAGGATTATATACCGCTGCCGATGACGATGGGAGCGGCAATGTATTACTGCGGAAAAACCGCTGACGGCGAAATTATTCCGGTCAACCGCGGCCTCGCGGAACGCCGTCCGCAGATGGAGGTACTGAAAAAACAGCGGCGCGGCGGACAGGCGCCGCCAGCCAAAAGGCGCAGCGACAGACGAAGCCGCCGTTTTTCAAAACTGCAGAAACGCGGGTAAAAACAGCAACTATCATTAACAGCGGAGGATATGATCATGCGGAAAACTGAACTGGACACACCCTGCCTGGTATTGGATCTCGATATATTTGAAAAAAACCTGATCCTGATGCGGGATTTCGCCCTTGACCGGGGCAAAAATCTCCGCCCGCACGTAAAAACCCATAAATGCTCGGCCATCGCCAAACGCCAGCTCGCGGCCGGCGGGTGTGCCGGGCTCTGTGTGGCGAAAATTTCCGAAGCGCGCAAGCTGATTGACGCCGGAATAGGCAATATCCTGGTGACGTCCCCGCTTGTCACCGATATCAAAATCAAAAATTTATTCGACTGCCTGAAACTTGCGCCTGAGCTTACGGTTGTCATCGACAATCGCCAAAACGCCGAAACTTTAAGCGCCGCCGCCCTCGAACAAAACAGCGGAATGCCGTTAAGGGTGCTCGTCGATATAGACCCGGAAATGGGACGTACCGGGATTGCCTATGCTGACGCCCTGCCCATGGCTGAATTCATAAACGGACTGCCTGGCTTAAAACTGGAGGGGATCCAATGTTATGCCGGACTGGTTCAGCATATAAACAGTTTTGAGGAACGCCGGGCAAAATCGCTTGAGCTGATGCGGAAGGCCGCCGAAGTTTTCCGGAAAATACGGAATGCCGGAATGCCGGTAAAAATCTTTACCGGTACCGGTACCGGAACTTTCGACATCGATACGGACATCCCTGAAATAACCGACCTTCAGGTAGGTTCATATTGTCTGATGGATGCGGAATACTGCAATATCGGCGGCCGGAACGCCGGAAAAAACTTCACCGTGTTCAAGCCGTCGCTGAGTTTGCTGACTTCGGTTATCAGCGTGAACCGGAAGAATTTCGTAACTGTTGACGCCGGTTTGAAAGCCATGTATTTCACTCCGCACGCCCCGCCTTACGTGTCGAACCCGGCCGGAAGCGCCTGGCGCTACGACTGGTTCGGTGACGAACAGGGCAAGGTATTCTTCGGTCATGAGGATATGAAACCTTATCTCGGCGACGTAATAGAACTAAGCGCTTCCCACTGCGACCCGACAATCAATCTCTATGATTTCATCTGGGTCGTCCGCGAAGGCGAGGTTATCGATAAATGGGAAATAGATCTGAGAGGCTGTTCCAGATAAAAATTAATCAATGGTTGCAGAGAAAAGTAAAGGGGTTTTATACCTTGGATTTTGATTTCCCGGATGCGCTTTTCAAGATATCGAATGCGGTTTGTTCAAATTCCTCATGAAAACGGTTCTGGGCCATAGAGTCAATAATTTTGTATTCAAGGCTTCTCTGTTCCCTGGACAGATGACTGCCGCAGGCGAATTTTTTATATGATTTGTCGGCCGCCTCATAAAAATCGCCGTTTACGAGCGGGACGAAATTAACACGTTCCCGAAGGCTGAAAGGAAGATAAAACGAATTCCTGGTATTCCCGCAGCAAAACAGTTGCCGGGAAGCGCCCGGCTCCTGACGGTTGATCACCTGAACGGCAGCCGAGATGGTCATCCAGAAATGTTTGCCGTCATCATTACAAAGCGCATGAGGCAGGTATTTCCGGTCGCGACTGAAACGCATTATGTCTTTCAAGGTCAGATTATCCGCGCATGTGTTCAGTAATTCGTCAATCCGTTTTTTTCTTAACACGGTATTTTTGCTCGGTTTCTTTAATTCCCAACTTTGAGCTTTACGGGTAAGATAATGGTTGGAAACGGAAAGAATGCCGTTTTCAATAACGCGCAGCGCATAATTTTCCGAGGTACATTCCAACAACATTCCTCTTTCCTTATCAGACAGCAGGAATATCATGCCCCGGCCCCGGCCGGCGCCGCCGACCGCTTTTGCCCGGAGCAGTTTTTCCAGCAGCGCCGGGGCGTCGTCAACGCTTGTACACTGTTCCGCGAAAAGCCGTAAAATATGGCAGTCGGACAGACGCGGTTCGTCGGAAATGTCCTTTGACTCGGAACCGGTGTTGTTAGCCCCGGCAACGCAGTTTTCATTGAAAAAATGCGCAACGCCAAAGTTGCCGATGTCTGTTCCGGATTGAAAACGCATGGCGTTTCCGTTCTTTTTAATAACGAAATGCTGAGTCCAGTTACGCTCGTCCCGGATTTTAAGGAGGAGGTTTTCCCTCGTCCCGATATGCATGAACGAAGTACAGTTCATCCCTCCCTTGCTGAAAAGGTCAGGAGGCAGGCTGTTGAGCATGAGGAGTTCATCCGCATTCATTCCGGCGCCGTCGGCAATTCCTTTGGCTTCTTCGAGCCAGGCTGGAGCTACTTTTTTCAGGAGAGCGGCAAAATCCCTGCTTCTGCTCCGGAAAATATTTCCCATATAACCGGTCCTTTTTATAACTCCGCATATGGTATCGCGCTTTCGCCTTAAGTACTTTCCCGTAAGCTTCCCCAGCAGAAGCCCGTTTTCGTAGGCGGATTTGTCTATCGCCAAATATTTTCCGGTTTTCAACATGAATTTTTCCTCCACTCAACGCGGAAGACAGTTTTTTCCGGCCTGCCCTGAAAGCGGATTACCGGATATTCGGGATCAAATTTATCTACGGAAAAACGCAACGCATCCGTTTCAATAACAGTTATCCCATGTCCGTTTGCCGCCAGAAAAAGAAGATTGTCATCCTGTTTGAAATGACAAATTTCAAACTCCAGGGCATGGCCGCAATACCGGCAGTTTTTTACATCCACGGTTCCCGGCAGCAAATGCAGGTCGGCAGCAATAAGCTGCGGCCGGTTTTCACGCCTTTTCAGAACGACGATCCGGCTGTCGTGCGCGGTAACCCCGGCGATTTCCAGGCAGCCGCGATAAATGCCGAGAACTTTCCGTTCAAATACGGAATAAGCATGGAATTCCCCATCATCCGGCAACTCGCATTTAAAATCCTCGATTTTATCGTTCCAGTTAGTAAAAGAATAAATGAACAGGTCTTTATTAACCTGGAGCCGGTAAACGGCAGGATAGCGCCCCGCCGGAAACGCATCGACTATCTCCGCCGCCCGGTCGTAAACCGGCAGCAGTTTCGCAATCCATGCGAAGCGTTCGCCGTCCCGCATCAATTCCCGCATGGGATCAGTCAGTAACAGCCCCCCGGACCCCATAACCGCCGCAGTCAACTGGGTTCTGAATTCCGGTTCGTTGAAAGCCTGTTCCGTCGCTGGCGGATTAGCCGTCCTGACGTAACAGAATTCGGACGGATAGTTGCGCAGAATGATATTTTCCCGGTGATTGCACCACCAGCGGCCATGAAGAAATCCCATGAGCAGTTCCTTACCGTAAACGCGGGGCGCATATGCTTCCGTACCGCCGTTATGATCATACCATTTAGGATGGTTGTCGGTCTGGACCCGGTGCAGGTCAACTTTTCCCAATGCCAGTCCCATCATGCCCTCGCCCTCAACCAGCGTTTTCGTTCCGGCTTC